>DATLFN010000055.1 GCA_035540975.1 Acidimicrobiales bacterium | reverse complement strand
AGTGAACACTTCGTGGTGCCGAGAAGGCCCCCGCATCAGTCTGACTATCGGGCTTTGCTGCACCAAGGAAAGCCGAGCTTGGCCGAGCACGCACCATTCTCATCCGTCGTGGCGGGCGAAGCCCATGGGGGTCTGACTACCAATGGAGTTCAGGCGGATCAACGGGCTGCCGCCCTACGTCTTCACCGTCATCAACGAGCTCAAGGTGGAGGCACGCCGCCAGGGCGACGACGTCATCGACCTCGGCTTCGGCAACCCCGACATCCCCTCGCCCGACGTGGCCGTCGAGAAGCTGGCCGAGGCGGTGCACAACCCCCGCAACCACCGCTACTCGTCGTCCAAGGGCATCCCCAAGCTCCGCCTGGCCGTGTCCGACCTGTACCTGCGGCGCTTCGGGGTGGAGCTCGACCCCGACAACGAGGTGGTCACCACCATCGGCGCCAAGGAGGGCCTGTCCCACCTGATGTGGGTGCTGCTCGGCCCGGGCGACTCCGCCTTCGTGCCGTCGCCGTCGTACCCCATCCACATCTACGCCGCCCTGTTCGCCGGGGCCGAGGTCCAGCAGGTCCGGGTGGGCCCCGAGCAGGACTTCTTCGCCAACCTGGTGGAGGCGTGGGAGAACCAGTGGCCCAAGCCCCGCGTCATCGTCCTGTCGTTCCCCCACAACCCCACCACGGCGTGCGTCGACCTGGCCTGGATGACGCGCGTCGTGGAGTTCGCCAAGGAGCACGAGGTCGTGCTCGTCCACGACTTCGCCTACTCAGACACCGCCTTCGACGGCTACCAGCCGCCGTCGATCCTCCAGGTGCCCGGGGCCAAGGACGTGGCCGTCGAGCTCTACACGCTCACCAAGTCGTTCTCCATGGCGGGCTGGCGCGTCGGCTTCCTGGTCGGCAACGCGGCGATCGTGCAGGCCCTCACCAAGCTCAAGAGCTACCTCGACTACGGGACCTTCCAGCCCATCCAGATCGCCGCCACCGTGGCCATGAACGACGCCGGCGACTACCCCAAGCTGGTGAACGAGATGTACCAGAGCCGCCGGGACGCCCTGTGCGAGGGCCTGTCGCGGATCGGCTGGGACGTCGACAAGCCCCGGGGGACGATGTTCGTGTGGGCGCCCATCCCCGAGCCCTACCGCCACCTGGGCAGCCTGGAGTTCGCCAAGCTGCTCGTCCGCGAAGGAAAGGTGGCCACCTCCCCGGGCGTCGGCTTCGGTCCCGGCGGCGAGGGTTACGTGCGGTTCGCGCTCATCGAGAACGAGCAGCGGATCGCCCAGGCCGTCCGCACCATCCGCCGCGGCCTGCCCGAGCTGTGATCGCCGCCGCCCGCCCGGCGGGAGGCGTCAGAACTGTGACGGTTTCCTGTACCTTCGCCGGGCCGAAATGCGGCGTTCACCGAGCGGACCTAGCGTCGAAGCGATGACCACCTACGTCGTGCGGGTGTGGCTCCCCGACCGGCCCGGCGCCCTCGGCGCCGTCGCCAGCCGCATCGGGGCCGTGCGTGGCGACCTGGTCGGCATCGACATCCTGGAGCGGGGCGGGGGCCGGGCGATCGACGAGCTCGTCGTCGACCTCCCGAGCGACGACCTGGTCCCGCTGCTCACGGCCGAGATGGGCCAGGTCGACGGGGTGGACGTGGAGGACGTGCGCCTGGCCGTCGACGCCGACCACGACCAGCGCCTCGGCGCGCTGGAGGCGGCCGCCGTGCTGGTCGAGCACGCGACGCTCGAAGGGCTGTTCGAGGGGCTGTGCGGCTGCGCCCGCCAGACGTTCGACGCCGACTGGGCGGTGCTGCTCGACCTCGAGGGCCCGGCTGCCGTGTCCGCCGCCGGGACGCCCCCGCCCGCCCCCTGGCTGGCCGCCTTCCTGCACGGGGCGTCGGCCGCCGTGGTCGGCACCGACGGCGGACCGGACGACGTCGCCTGGGCCGCCCTTCCCAACGCGGACCAGGCGCTGGTCGTCGGCCGCCAGGGCCGGCCGTTCCGGGCCCGTGAGCGCCGCCAGCTGGTGGCGCTGTCGCGGATCGCCGACGCCCGCCGCGACGAGCTGGCGGCACCCGCCGCCGTCACCCGCCCCGCCACCGGCCGGTAGCCCCGCCGGCCCCGCGCCTCTTGCATCCCGGTTGATCCGCCGGTAGTTCGCGATAGGTTCGTACGCCTCACCGCGGGCCGCGCAGGTGCCCGTGCCGATGACGCCACTGTCGCTGGGGAGGACGGAACCTTGCTTCGTCGTGTGCTGGTCTCCGCGTGTTGCCTCGGGCTCGCTGCCGCCGGCCTGGTCGCCCCGTCGCCCGCCCGGGGCCAGGCCGGGGCGACGAAGACGGTGCGGGTGGCGATCAAGGGGTTCGAGAACAACATCACCCCCTTCACCGTCGGCTTTGGCGCCCTCCCGGCCACGAACGACATCCAGCACCTGGTCTACGACGCGCTGTTCTGGTCGCAGGCGGTGCCCGACCCCGAGCCGTGGTTGGCGGAGTCGGCCGAGTCGGAAGACGGCGGCTCCACGTGGGACGTCAAGCTCCGCGAGGGCGTCACGTGGCACGACGGAACGCCGTTCACGTCCGCCGACGTCGCCTTCAGCTTCGACTACTACAAGGCGCAGCCGGGCGCCTCGGGCCGCTACGCCCACCACGTCTCCGACATGCCGGCCTACGACCGGTCGGAGATCGTCGACGAGCACCGGCTCCGCATCTTCTTCAGGCAACCGGCCCCGCAGTTCAGGATCATGCCCGGCGGCGACCTGCCCATCATCGCCAAGCACGTCTACGAGGGCGTGGCCGAGCCGGCGTCGATGACGACGCAGCTGCCGGTCGGCACCGGCCCGTTCAAGCTGGTCGAGATCGTCCCCGACCAGCGGTACCGGATGGAGGCGAACGAGGACCACTTCAAGGGCGCGCCGAAGATCGACCAGCTGGAGCTGGTGATCGTCAAGGACCCGCAGTCGGCGTACACGGCCCTTCGCACCGGCGACGTCGACATGGTCGAGCGCAACATCCCCCCGGAGCTGGTCGAGCAGCTGCGAGGCACGGACGGGATCGGCGTGGCGGAGAGCACCCGGTTCGACTCCATCCAGATGTACTTCAACGCCCGCAAGGCGCCGTGGTCCGACCCGAAGCTGCGCAAGGCCATCAGCACGGGGATCGACCTCGACGCCCTCGTGGACACCGTCCTGCTCGGCCACGGGCGTCCCGGCCGCGACGCCTTCGTCCACCCCGACTCGCCGTGGGCGCTGCCCGAGGCGGAGGCGGGGCACGACTTCGACCGGCCGGCGGCGGCCACGATGCTGGACGACGCCGGCTACACCGCCAAGGACCCTGACGGGGTCCGCAAGGCGCCCGACGGCACACGGCTGGAGCTCAACGTCCTCGTCTCGTCGTTCGAGCCGACCGACATCCGGGCCATGCAGCTGGTGGGCGAGCAGATCGCGCCGCTGGGCGTGAAGCTCAACGTGGAGCCGCTCGACCCGGCCACGCTCCGGACCCGCCGGCAGGCGCCGCCCGGGTCCGTCCCCACCTACGACGCCTACGTGTCGAGCCTGGAGGCGCACGCCCACGTCGACCCCGACGGCCTCTACTACTTCTTCCACTCGCCCGGGCCCAAGGGCTTCGGCGCCAGCATCACCGGCTACACGAACGCCGAGATGGACCGGCTGATCGAGGAGGCGACCGGCAAGGAGAACGACGAGCGCAAGGAGATCCTGGGCGAGGCGCAGAAGGTGCTCGCCCAGGAGGTGCCGGTGATCGTCCTGTACTACCCCGACGGCCAGTTCGCCTTCCGGGAGGCGGCCTACGACGGGTGGGTGGCCGACAAGGGCCAGGGCATCTTCACCAAGCGCTCGTTCCTCCCGGGCTACGAGGAGATCGCCGTCCAGGGGGCGGCCGACCTCGAGGAGCCGGCGGCCGCCGGTGGCGACGACGAGGGGAGTGGCGTGCCCGTGATCCCCATCGCCGTCGCCGTGGTGGCGGCCGTCGGCCTGTTCGCCTACCTCGGCAACCGCGGGCGCCGCCGGACGGCCGAGGACGAGTAGGACCTGGGCGTGACCAGGCACGTCCTGCGCACCGTCGCGCAGTACGGGGCGGTCCTGGTGGCCGCCATCGCCCTCAACTTCGCCCTCCCCCGGCTGGCCCCCGGGGATGCCATCGACTACCTCCTCCCGCCCGAGCAGGCCGGCGCCCTCACGCCCGAGCAGCGGGCGGAGATCCTCGACCGGTTCGGGCTGAACGACCCGCTGCCCGAGCAGTTCAAGGACTACGTGGCCGGCATCGCCCGGGGCGATCTCCTGGTGTCGATCCGCTTCGGGCGCCCCGTCACGTCGCTTCTCGGCGAGCGCGTCGGGTGGACGCTGCTGCTGGTGGGCGGCGCCCTGGTGCTGTCGACCGTGATCGGCGCCCTCCTGGGGTTCCGATCGGCGTGGCGCCGGGGGACGTCGGCCGACACCGGGACGATGGCCGGGATGATGTTCCTCGACGCCCTGCCGCCGTTCTTCGTCGGCATGCTCCTCCTGCTGGCCTTCTCGGTGGGGCTCGGGTGGTTCCCGAGCTACGGCGCGCTGGCGCCGAGCGACGCCCGGGGCCTCGAGTCCATCGGTGAGGTGCTGAAGCGGGCGGTGCTGCCCATCGCCACCCTGGCCATCGCCGGCCTCGGGCCCATGTACCTGGTGGCCCGCTCGGCCCTCGTGTCCGAGCTGGCCGAGGACTATGTGCTGATGGCCGAGGCCAAGGGGTTGACCGACAAGGAGGTGCGCCGCCACGCCGCCCGCAACGCGCTGCTCCCGGTGTCCACCGTGGCCCTGGTCGGCCTCGGCACGCTGGTCGGGGGGGCGGCGGTGGTGGAGACGGTGTTCTCCTATCCCGGCCTCGGGCGGCTGATCTACGAGAGCGTGCTGGCCCGCGACTACCCCGTCATCCAGGGAGCCTTCCTGCTCCTCATCGTGACGGTGGTGGTGGCCAACCTGCTCAACGACCTGGTCTACCCGTACCTCGACCCCCGGGTCCGCCGGGCGCACCACGAATGACGCTCGCCGACACCGACCCGGCGCGGGCGGCCGACGCCACCCCACTGGGTGGGGGGCCGCCGGCGCAGACGCCCGTCCCCGACCGGGCCCGCAGGCGGGGCCGGCGCACCGGCGGGGTCGGGCGGACGCTCGGCGTGGTCGGCGCGGTGCTCGTCGGCGCCTGCCTGGCGGCCGCGCTGTTCGCCCCCGTGCTGTCGCCCTACGGGCCCGACGAGACGGCCGGGCTCCCGTTCCTCCGGCCGTCCTCCGCCCACCCCCTCGGCACCAACGACGTGGGGCAGGACCTGTTCGCCCAGCTGCTCCACGGCGCCCGGCTGTCGCTGGTGATCGCCCTGGGAGCCGCCTTGGTGGCGGTGGTGGTCGGCTCCGCCGTCGCCCTCGTGGCCGGCTACTACCGGGGCCCGGTGGAGACGGTGCTCATGCGCATCGTCGACCTCATGCTCGGCTTCCCGTTCCTCGTCCTGGTCATCGTGCTGGCCGCCTTCTTCGGCCGCGGGCTGGGCACCACCATCTTCGTCATCGCCACCGTGCTGTGGGCCCGCCCCGCCCGGATCCTGCGGTCCCAGGTGCTGAAGCTGCGCGAGCACGCCCACGTAGTCGCGGCCAAGGCCATGGGCGCCTCGGGGCTGCGGGTGATCGGCCGCCACATCGTCCCCCGCATCGCGCCGCTGGCCGCCGCCCAGTTCGTGCGGGCCGCCAACGTGGCCGTCATGCTGGAGGCGTCGCTCGCCTTCCTCGGCCTGGGTGACCCGGACCGGGTCAGCTGGGGCACCATCCTCTACTTCGCCAACGCCCGCAGCGCCTTCCTCACCGACGCCTGGCAGTGGTGGGTGCTGCCCCCCGGGCTGGCCCTCACCACGGTGATCCTGGGGCTCGCCTTCGTGGGGTCGGCGGTGGAGGAGTGGGCCGACCCCCGCCTGCGCCGCTCGGCCGCCCGCCCCGCCCGCCGCCGCCGAGGGGCGGTCCGCGTCGCGGGGGCCGACGACGCTCCTGCGCTCTCCCTCGCCGGCCTGGTCGTGGAGTACCAGCTGGGCCGCTCGGTGGTCCGGGCGGTGGACGGCGTCGACCTCGAGGTCGAGCGGGGCCGCATCCTGGGCCTGGTGGGCGAGTCGGGCAGCGGCAAGACGACCATCGCCCTGACGGCGGCCGGCGTCCTGCGCCCACCCGGGCGGGTGGTGGCCGGCGACCTCTCGCTGGGCGGGCGCCCCGTCGGCCGCCCGTCACGCCCGGCCCTCGCTCCGTACCGGGGGCGGGACGTCGCCCTGGTGCCGCAGGCGGCCATGAACGCCCTCAACCCGGCGTACCCGGTGCTCCGCCAGGTCGTCGAGGCGGCCCGGCTGACCCGCGACGAGGCGGCCGCCGAGGTGCGGTCGCGCCAGCTGCTCGAGCGGGTGGGGCTCGACCCGTCACGCCACCAGGCCTTTCCCCACGAGCTGTCGGGCGGCATGCGCCAGCGGGCCGTCATCGCCATGGCCCTGGTGAACGACCCGGACCTGCTGGTGGCCGACGAGCCGGCCAGCGGGCTCGACGTCGTCACCCGGGCCCAGGTCCTGAAGCTGCTCACCGAGCTGCGCGACGAGCTGCGCCTCGGGATCCTGCTGGTGTCCCACGACCTGCCCACCGTCTCCCGCATCGCCGACGACCTCGCCGTCATGTACGCCGGGCGCATCGTCGAGCGGGGCCCGGCGGCGGTCGTCTCCGCCTCACCGCGGCACCCGTACACCCGTGCCCTGTTCGGCGCCTTCCCGTCGCTCAAGGGCGAGCGGCGCCCGCTGGCGGCCGTGCCCGGCGAGGTCCCCGACCTGTCGAGGACGCCGGAGGGGTGCCGGTTCCGCACCCGGTGCGCCGAGGCGGTGGACGGCTGCGCCACCACGGACCCGGCGCTGGCGGGCGACGGCGGCCATGCGGTCGCGTGCATCGTCCAACGCCCCGAGGAGCGCCCGTGACGCCGGCGCCGCCCGTCCTCGAGCTCGACGCCGTGAGCCGGCGGTACCGCTCTCGACGCGGCCCGCGCCGGCAGGCGGAGGTGGTCGCCGTGGACGGCGTCTCCCTCACCGTCCAGCCCGCCGAGATCGTCGCCGTGGTGGGGGAGAGCGGCGCGGGCAAGACGACCCTGGCCCGCCTCATCCTCGGCCTGGAGCGGCCCGACACGGGCGCCGTCCGCTTCGACGGCCGCGACCTCACGTCCCTGAGGCGCTCCGAGCTCCGGGCCGTCCGCCAGCGCATGCACCTGGTGTTCCAGGACCCCTACCAGTCGCTGCACCCGGGCATGCGCGTCGGCGAGATCGTGGCCGAGCCGCTGGCCGTCCGCGGCGACGCCCGGGCCGTGCGCGGCGCCGCCGTCACCCGGGCGCTCGAGGAGGTGGCGCTCCAGCCGGCGGCGTCGATGGGCCGGCGCTTCCCCCACCAGCTGTCGGGCGGGCAGCGCCAGCGGGTGGCCCTGGCCCGGGCCATGGTCGCCCGGCCCGAGCTGGTGATCGCCGACGAGCCGACGTCGATGCTGGACGCGTCCGTGTGCGCCGGCATCCTCGACCTCGTCCTCGCCATGCGCGACCGCCACAGGACGGCCTTCGTCTACATCACCCACGACCTGGCCGTGGCCCGCTGGGTCTCCGACCGCATGGTCGTCATGCGGAACGGGCAGGTGGTGGAGACGGGTGCCAGCGACGACGTCGTCCACCGCCCCACCGCCGACTACACCCGCCTGCTCCTCGCCGCCAGCGAGGGCGAGCTCGACCAGGTCCCGTCGTGAACACGAGCAAGGAGCAACCGATGGAACGCAAGAAGCTGATCTTCTTCGCCTCCGCCGACCCGCGGGAGGACCCGCGGCCGGCCCGCACCGCCTACCACTTCGCCTCGGTGGCGGCCGACGCCGGCCTGGAGGCCGAGGTCCGCCTGGCCGGCGACGCCGTGCTGGTCGCCACCGTCGAGGGGATCCCCGACACCGCCCTCGGGGACGAGCTGCGGGAGAAGATCAAGAAGGGCGTCGACGCCCCCTTCCTCGTCTCCCTCTGACCCGGCTGCGTGGACACCCGTGGGGTGTCCTCCGAGCAGGTGTCGGGCATCGGCGGCGTCACCCGCAAGCTGGCCGAGGTGCTGACCGAGGTGGCCGAGGGCCGCTCCGAGCTGGTCTACATGGGCTGACGCGGCGCCGGCGAGGTCACTCGATGCGCTCGAGGCGGAGCGTGTCGGTGACCAGGCCGGGCCGGGTGGGGGACCCCACGAGCACGGCCACCACGTCGCCCTGCTTGAGGACGCCCCGCTCCACCGCCGTCTTCACCGCGAACCACACGATGTCGTCGGTGGTGCCGTGGACGTCGGCCAGGATGGGGGTGATGCCCCAGCCGAACGAGAGCTGGCGGGCCGTGCGCAGCGACGGCGTGACGCCCAGGACCGGCACGGTGGGCCGGAACCGGGAGATGGCGCGGGCGGTGGCGCCGGTGTTCGTGCAGGCGATGATGGCGGCGACCTCGGCGTCGCCCGCCGCCCGCCAGGCAGCGGCCGAGATGGCGGCGGTGATGCGCAGGCCGACGGGGGCGTTCTGGGCCTCCGCCTGCTGCTGGCGGCCGAGCCGGGCGCCCCACCCGGCGTAGTCGAACTCGCGCTCGGCCCGGAGGGCGATCCGCGCCATGGTGCGCACGGCGCCCGCCGGGTCGTGGCCCACCGCCGTCTCCCCCGAGAGCATCAGGGCGCTGGTGCCGTCGAACACCGCGTTGGCGACGTCGCTCACCTCGGCCCGGGTAGGGGTGGGCGCCCGCACCATCGTCTCGAGCATCTGGGTGGCGGTGATGACCGGCCGCCCGTAGGCGACGCCCGAGCGGATGATGCGCTTCTGGTACACGGGGACGTCCTCGAGGTCGCACCGGATGCCGAGGTCCCCCCGGGCGACCATCACGGCGTCGGCGGTGGCGATGATGTCCTCGAGGTCGTCGACCGCCTCCTGGGTCTCGATCTTGGCGACCAGCATGGGGCCGGCGCCGTCCAGCGCCTCGCGGGCCCGGCGGATGTCGGCCGCCGAGCGGACGAAGGAGATGGCGACGGCGTCCACGTCCGCCTCGACCAGGGCCTTCAGCAGGTACAGGTCCTGGGCCGTCGGGGACTGCACGGCGAACCGGCCGGCGGGCAGCGCCACGCCCGGCCGCCCCTGCGCCCACCCTCCGGTGACGACCACGGCGCGTGCCCGGGCCTCGCCGACGTCCTCCACCACCAGGCTGATGGCGCCGTCGCCGAGCACGACCCGGTCGCCCGCCCGGAGGTCGTCCAGCACGGCGGCGTGGTCGACGGCCAGGACCGAGTCGCTGCTGGCCGACCCGGCCTCGGCCGCCACCAGGTCGACGGTCGAGCCCTCGGCCAGGAGCACGCCGCCCTCGGGGAACTCCGCCGCCCGCACCTTGGGGCCGGGCAGGTCGGCCAGGACGCCCACGTGCTTGTCCTGCTGCTCGCCGATCGCCCGGACCCGTTGCACCCGGTCCAGGGTCTCGTCGAGACGGCCGTGGGCCAGGGAGAGCCGCGCCATGTCCATGCCGGCCGTCACCATGGCGGCGAGGGTGTGCGGGTCCTCCGACGCGGGGCCGACGGTGGCGACGATCTTCGTGCGGCGCATCGAAGGAGCGTAGTGGGAGCGAGAAACCGTTGGCTGCCAACGGGTTCTGCGAGGCCAGGCTTCTCCGGCGGCAGGGCGCTATTCGCCCGGATCTGCCGCCGGAACCGACCGGCGGCCGGCCGGAACGCGGCGCAGGGACGCCGCCTTCCGGAGCGCCCTTGCGAGTCAGGACTCGAGGATCGACTTGAGCCGCTCGAGATCCTTGCGGTTGGCACGCGCCATGGCCTTGGCCATGAGCGGCGCGGCGACCTTGGCGAACCCCGCCGGCGCGCCCCGGTTGCGCAGCGTCATGGAGGTGGCGCCGTCGCCGGCCGGCGCCCACGAGTACGTGGTCTCCATCGGGAAGGGGCCCTCGGCCGTGCGCATCACCAGCCGCTCGCCGGGGCGGAAGTCGACGACCTCGTAGGTGTAGGTGAGGGTGCGCCCGAGGAACGTCGCCTCGAACGCCACCCGGGAGCCAACCGCCAACGGCGGTGCGGTGCGCCACTCGGCCGAGTGGATGTTGACGTACCACTCGGGTGCGTTCGACGGGTCGGCGGCGTAGCCGGCGACCCGCTCCACCGGCCGCTCGATCGTGATGTCGGTGGACACGTCGACCATCGGAGCCCCTCCTCCTCACCCTTCGTGAACCGGTGTTGCGAACGACCCGGATCCGAGTCGTTTCCGTTACGGGTTGCGAACCGCTATGGTGGCTGGAGCATCGTGAAAACTTTCACAAAGTCGCGATGGAAGCCCGCAGCACGGAGAGGAGCTCCGCATGACCGCTCGGAGGACGCAGCAGGGCCCGGTGGCCGCGCCCGGCGACTACCTGTACGGGTGCCTGCTGCTGCTCCTGGCCGAGTCGCCCAGCTACGGCTACGGACTGGCCGCCCGCCTGTCGGAGCTGGGGTTGGCCAACGTCGACTCGGGCAAGGTCTACCGGGCGCTGCGACGGCTCGACGCCGACGGCCTCCTGGAGTCGTGGTGGGAGCCGGGGGCGGGCCCGGCGCGGCGCAGCTACGCGGTGACCCCCGCCGGGGTCGAGTACCTGGAGACGTGCGCCTCCACGGTGGCGGCCAGCTCGCGGACGCTGGGCGACTTCCTGGCCCGCCAGCGCCGCCTCGCCGCCCCCCGCCTGCGCGCCGCCGCCAGCGCCTGACGCCCGGGGCGGTGCCCCGGGCGGGCTCGCCGACGGGGCGCCGCTGGAGCGCCTACTCCTCCCTGAGCCTCACCACGGTGAGGATGCCGGTGCCGACGGCGAGGAACAGCCCGGCCGTGAGCAGCAGGGCCCGGGTGAGCGAGCCCGTGCCCGTGGCCGGCAGTCGTGACAGCTGGGTCCCGAGCACCCGGGCCGGGGCGGTCGTGGCGGTCGCCCCCGGCTGCGTGATCTGCACGCCCGCGACCTGCGCCGGCACGGTGACCACGCTGGTGGTCGCCGCGGTGGTCGGGCTGGTCGGGGCCGTCGTCGTCGTCGTGGTGGTGGTCGTGGTGGTGGTCGTCGTCGTCGTCGTGGTCGTCGTCGTCACCGGCGGGGGACAGGGCTGCACCCAGAACACCTTGTGCTTGGCGTCGGCGCCGCGGGAGCCCTCGGCGTGGATCGTCACCCGCACGTGGAACCCCTGCGACTCGTGCGCCACCGCCCCGGTGAAGTCGAGCTCGTAGGCCCGGGCGGCGTCGAGGTCGGTCGCCCCGCCCGCCGGGTCGGCGCCGATGGCGAGCGTGTCCTCGAGGAGCGTCTGGGACCCCGCCGGCCGCTCCGTCGGCGGGACCAGCTCGAAGCGGACCGTCGCCTCCAGCTCACCCTGGTCGTAGCCCCGGAACTCGAGCGTGAACCGGCAGTCGGCGTGGGGATCGTTGTCGGGGACGTCCTCGACGTCGGCGCCGTCGATCTTGATGGTGCCGTCGTTGCCGGGCGGGTCCTGCGCCGCCGAGGGGGGCGCCATCACCACCAGGGCGACGACCGCGGCCGTGAAGGTCGATGCGACGAGGGTGGCCATCCGCCGTACCCGCCGTACCGCGTCGTTCCTCATCTGCGCCTCCCCGGGAAGCCGTCCTCTGCTCCCAAGGTGGACGGTCCGGGAGGGTTCTCCCAGGGTCGTTCGACCCCAGCGGCACCACCCGTCCGGGTGGTGCGCGCACCACCCGGACGGCGGGGGAACGGGCCGCCAGGCGACGGCGTTGGCGACGACGGCGGCTGCCGCGGTGAGGCCGCCGCCCGTTCTCCGGACGGAGATCGCCGGTCTGCGGTGCGCAGCGTCAGCAGAACACCGGCGCCTCGGCGCCGGCGGGACTAGTACGTCCCGTTGATCTCCCGGACCTCGGCCAGGGGCCGGGCGGCCGGGGAGCGGCCGGCCAGGTGGAGGAGCTCCGACGACGACAGCGTCTCCCGCTCGGCCAGGGCGTCGGCGATGGCGAACAGGGCGGCGCGGTGGTCGGCCAGGATGACCTGGGCCGCCTGCTCCGACCTGGCCAGCAGCTGGCGGACCTCGGCGCCTCCGGCGCTGCCCTCGAAGTAGTGGGGGTCGTCCTTGCGCCCCGCCGCCAGCTCGTAGCGGCCCGTCATCGCCAGGCGCTCGACCATGCGCCGGGCGAGGGTGGCGGCCTGCTCCAGGTCGTCCTCGGCCCGCGTGCTCGGTTCGCCGAAGGCGTTCACCTCGGCCGCCCGCCCGCCCAGGAGGACGATGAGCCGGGCGATGAGCTCGCGCTTGGTGACGATGCCGCCCTCGTCGGGCGGCGACCACTGCGACTTGTCGAACGCGCCGGTGCGGCCCACGATCGACACCCGGGCGGGCGTGGCCATGCCCCGCACGAGCACGGACAGGAGGGCGTGGCCCGCCTCGTGGACGGCCGCCACCTCCTTCTCCTCGTCGTCCATCAGCCGCGAGTTGCGCGTACCGGACAGCACCCGGGCGGCCGCCTCCTCCACGTCCTCGGGGGAGATGCGGGGATGGTGGCGCCGGGCGGCGAGGAGAGCCGCCTCGTTGACGATGTTGGCCAGCTCGGCGGGGGAGAGGCCGGCGGTGGTGGCCGCCACCTCGGCCCAGTCGACCCGCCCCGAGAAGGGGCGCTTGGCGGCGTGGAGGAGCAGGATCTGCTCGCGGCCCCGCACGTCGGGCCGGCCGATCTCGATGCGGCGGTCGAACCGGCCGGGGCGGAGCAGGGCGGGGTCGATCAGCTCGGGGCGGTTGGTGGCGGCCAGGAGCAGCACGCCCGACGAGCCGAGGAACCCGTCCAGCTCGACCAGCAGCTGGTTCAGGGTGTGGTCGAACTCCCGGGCGCCGCCGTCGGCCGAGTCGCGCTTGCGGCCCACGGCGTCCAGCTCGTCGATGAAGACGATGGCGGGCGCCTGCTTCTTGGCCTCCTGGAACAGGTCGCGCACCCGGGCGGCCCCCACTCCGACGAACTTCTCGACGAAGCTGGAGGCGGACACGAAGTAGAAGGGGACGCCGGTCTCGCCGGCCAGGGCCCGGGCCAGCAGGGTCTTGCCGCACCCCGGGAGGCCGTGGAGCAGGATCCCCCGGGGCAGCTCGGCGCCGAGGCGCTGGAAGCGCTCGGGGTCGGAGAGGTACTCGGTGACCTCCCGCAGCTCGGCGATGGCGTCGTCGAGGCCGGCCACGTCGGCGAAGGTGACGGTGGGCCGCTCGGGGGCCACGTCGCTGCCGGCGTCGGCGGCGGCCCGCTGCACCTGCTGGCCGGCGTGGGCCACGGCCACGCCGTCGCCGTCGTCCGGGCGGCGCGGCACCCGGTGGACCTGGAGCCTGGCCGCCTCCTCCGCCTTGCGGTTCTGGGCCGTCAGCCGGAGCGCGGCAATGAGCACCCCGACGATGCAGAGCACCGGGAGGAGGAACTCCGGTCTGGTGACGATGGAGGAGAGGTCGCTCATGCTCGGGTCGACTCCCACCTGGTGGCCAGCGAGCAGCGGGAACACTAGCCCCTTGGTCCACAGGACGCTCAACCGAGCCGCCGTCCCGCGACCGACTGGTGCCGGTTTCGGCCACCTCCGATGCGGTGACTAGACCGTCCCGGCCCTGCGCCCTGGCCCGGTCGGGTGGGCGGCACCCCCGGGTTCATCCCTGCGGCCGATGGTCAACCGCGTCTCGTGGTCGCATCATCACTCTCCATGAACTCCAATACGGGGGCGGCGGCGTCGGTGGGTGGCGCGCCCGGTGGTCCGGGCGACGCCCGGGCGAAACGGGAGCGTGAGCTGGCCGAGCTCCACCTGCCCCTCGTCGGCTACATCGTCAACGAGTTCCGGATGAAGGTGCCGCGTCACGTGCCGGTCGACGACCTGCGCTCGGCGGCCATGACCGGGCTGGCGCTGGCCACCCGTTCGTGGGACCCCGAGCGCGGGATCCCGTTCGAGCGCTTCGCCGCCAGTCGGATCCGCGGCGCCGTCCTCGACGAGCTGCGGAGCGCGGACTGGGCGAGCCGATCGGTGCGCAGCCGTTCCCGCGCCGTGCGCAACGCCACCGACACCCTCACCGGGCAGCTGGGCCGGTCGCCCAGCAACCCCGAGGTCGCCGCCCACCTGGGCCTCAGCGCGGCGGAGATGCAGAAGCTGACGGTCGACATCCACCGCTCGGTCGTCATCGGCTACGAGAGCCTGCCGGGCGCCGAGCAGGAGGAGCAGCTGCCCACCGCCGCCCTCACCCCCGAGGCGTCGGTCATCGAGCGCGAGCGGACGGGGTACCTCCACGACGCCATCGCCGAGCTGCCCGATCGCCTCCGGCGCGTCGTGGTGGGCTGCTTCTTCGAGGAGCTGCCCATGGCCGCGCTGGCCGAGGAGCTCCGGGTGAGCGCCTCCCGTGTCTCCCAGATGCGGGCGGAGGCCCTGGCCCTCATCGGCGAGGCGCTGAGGCGGCAGCTCGACAGCGAGGTCGTGTACTTCGAGCCCCCGATGCGGGCCGAGCGTCGCAAGGCGGCCTACTACTCGGCCGTCGCCGCCCGCCGGAGCTGTCGCGAGCGGCTGAGCGACGCTCCCAGGCTCGTCCCCCGCTGACGCCTCGGGCCGCCCTCAGGCGGCCGAGAACACGATCGAGCCGTCGCGCCGGCCCGCTTCGGCCAGCCGGCGGAAGGTGACGAGGGACGCCACCAGCCAGCCGGCGCCCACCAGCAGCTCCAGCCCGGCGCCCGTGAGGACGGCGCCGGGGCGGCCCTCGCCGAGCAGCTCGCGTACGGCGTCGAGGCCGTGGGTCACGGGGAGGAACCCGGCCAGGCGGCTCACCGCCTCGGGGAAGACGGAGCGGGGGACGCTCACCCCGCAGAACGCCATGATCGTGAGACGGGCGACCTGCGGTACGGTGCGCGCCGCGCTCGGCGTCCGCAGCACCAGGCCGCCGAGGAAGGTGGCCAGGAAGTAGGTCGTGACCGCCATCAGCACCACCAGGGCGAGGAGGGCGGGGAAACGAGCCATCGGGATCTCGACGTCGAACAGCGGCGGCACCAGGACCAGGGCCCCGACGGAGAAGGCCAGGCCGTTGGCGATGAAGAACGTGCTGCGGCCCATCAGGACGACCAGCGGGCTGGTGGGCGAGGCCACCAGCAGGGGGAGCGTCCCGGCGCGCCGCTCCCAGACGGTCGCCGTCGTGGCCGTGAGGCATCCCACGGCGGCCGCCGCCACGGCGTTGCCGACGAAGAGGAACTCGACGTGGGCCTCGGAGTCGAGCAGGCGGCCGATCGAGGTGAAGAACGCCACCTGGGTCAGCATCCGCAGCAGCAGGCCGAACGCCCACGACCACACCGTGTAGGTGTTGCCGAAGTCCGAGAAACCGCTCCGGGCGGCGTGGCGCAGGACCCGGGCGACGTGGGCGACGCCGCTCACCGGAACGCCAGCGTCCCGCGGACGCGAACACGCCGCAGCACGACGTGGAGGGCGACGCGCCCCACCATCAGCCCCACGGCACCGAGGAGCAGGATGATGCCCAGCCGTGGCAGCACGTCGGACATCGGCGCCGGGGACAGCGACTCGCGCAGCAGGTCGGCGCTCCACGACAGGAACACCGCCCGGCCGGCCGGGCGCAGCCACCCGGGGAGGAGGGACAGGGGGACGATGACGCCGGCCAGCAGGTACACCGGGTAGTTCATGGTGTTCTGGAACGTCCGCGCCGTGCGGGCCAGGACGAAGACGGCGGCCATGACGATGGCGGTGCCGGCCGTGGCCAGGCCGGTGACGACCAGCGTCGCCGCCAGCGCCGCCGGGTGGTGGACGGTGACGTCGGCACCGAACCCGAACCGGGCGACCAGCCACGTCTCGGCGATCCCGACGAAGCTCAGGGCGGTGACGGCCAGCACCCGGCCGGAGACCACCGTCGGGAACCCGACGGGCGTCGCCACCACGCCCTCGAGGATGCCGGCGCCCCGGTCGGAGTCCACGATGTCGCCCGAGATCTCCAGCGCCATCCCCCACAGCGTGATGAGCACGGGCGCCACGACGGCGTGGGCGGTGAGGTCGTCGCGACCGGCGCCCCGCACGATGCCGAGGAAGATGACGGCGAAGAACGGGTTGGCCAGCACCTCGTTGAGGTAGCCGCGGTCGGCGGCCACGATGCGCAGCTGGAGGGCGACCGCGGCGCGCAGGCCGGTCACGTCACACCTCCATGCCGCGGTCGCCCACCAGGCCCAGGTAGACCTCTTCGAGGCTGGGCCGCGTCACCCGCAGGGAGGTGACGCCGGCCGCCACCAGCCAGCGCATGACCTCCCCGACGGCCGCCTCGCTGGTGACGTCGATGCGGGCGGTGCCGCCCTCGACGGAGACGCGTTCGACCCCTTCGATCGAGGCGACCTCCTCGATGACCGAGTCCCCGGCGCCGGAGCACTCGACCCGCTCGTAGCGGGAGAGCAGCCGGGACAGGGCGGCGGGCGACTCGGTGGCGAGCACGCGGCCCCGGTCGATGAGCGTCACCCGGTCGCACACCGCCTCGGCCTCGCCCATGTCGTGGGTGGTGAGGAAGATGGCCCGGTCCTCGGTGGACAGCTCGTGGACCATGGCGCGGAACTCGCGGGCGGCCACCGGGTCCATGCCCGTCGAGGGCTCGTCGAGGAACAGCACGGGCGGGTCGTTCACCAGCCCCCGGGCCAGGTGGAGGCGCTGGCGCATGCCCCGCGAGAACGTCTGGACCCGGTCGTCGGCCCGGTCGGCCAGCCCCACCCGCTCGAGCAGCTCGTCCACCCGCCGGCCCGCCCGCTTCGCCGGCAGCCGGTAGAGGGCGGCCCAGTACGCCAGGTTCTGGCGGGCGGTGAGGCGGTCGTAGAGGCCGCGGTCGCCGCCCAGCACGATCCCGAGCAGGGGGCGGACCGCCGCCGTCTCCGCCACCACGTCGTGGCCCAGGATGCGGGCCGTCCCCGACGTCGGCAGGAGGACGGTCGAGAGGATCTTGACCAGGGTCGTCTTGCCGGCCCCGTTCGGCCCCAGGAGGCCGTGCACCTCCCCGGTGCGCACCCGGAGGGAGACGTCCGTCAGCGCCACCACGTCGGGGCGGCCCTTGGCCGAGAAGACCCGCCCGACGCCGTCGACCTCGACGGCCCACCGCGGGCTGCTCGAGCCGGCGTCCGTCGCTGCCAACCGGTTGTCTCCTGTCGCTCGGCGAGGCCGTCGGGGACGCCTCTCGCACCGCCGGCAGACACTATTGGCGCGCGTCCCCCGGGTCGCCCGGAATTCCGGCCTCGGCGTGGAGGCGCCGCCGGAGGGTGCCGGTCAGCGGGCGGGGCGGAAGCACAGCGGCGCCACGACGCGGCGGCGCCCGGGCGCCACGGGCCAGACCTCGTGGGGCACGACGCCGCCGAGGAGGACGACCGCCTCGCCGGGGACCACCGGGACGGCCAAGCCACCGCGGCGGTCGGCGCGGATGGCGGCCAGCGCCTCGCCGGCGCGCCCGGGGTAGACGTGCAGGACGCCGGAGGCGGCGCCGCCGCCGGTCGGGCCGTCGTCGCCGAGGCCCACCCGGGCGCCGGGCCCATCGTCGGCCACGCAGGCGATGACGGCCAGGTCGCACACGTCCACGTCCCGGTGCAGGCCGAGGTAGTGGCCGGGCGCCCGGTAGTACGAGTACGTCGCCTGGAGCCCGGACGGCTCCCACGCCGCGCCGGTGAGCCGGGCCAGGAGGCCGTGCAGCACGGGCGACGCGTACAGGGCCCGCAGCACCGGCCCGCCCGGTGCCGACTCCAGGCGGCGGTCGGGGTGGCCCCGCCTCGGGTCGTCGTCGTGCGGCTCGGCGACGACGGACTCGGTGGCGTGGCCATGGCAGGCCTGCGACTCGGCGGCCAGGGCGGCCAGGGCGGGGCCGGTGAGGAGCCGCTCCACCCGCCAGCCGCCCGCTCGCACGAGGGGCGAGCCAGCCAGCTGCGCCGCCCGGCTCGGCGCCGGCACGGTGGTGGTCACGGGTTGCCCGGGCCGAAGTCGGGCGGGGCCTCGAACGCCACCGCCTGCACGCACGAGCGGATGGTCCGGGGCAGGCGCCGGAGGGGCAGCTCGGCGCCCTCGTCGCACGTCACCGCCATGCCCGCCGCCGCCCGCTCCATGTGCAAGGTGGTCCGGAACCGCTCCTCGAACAGGTCGACGGGACCGGTGATCGACAGGCCCAGCGGGCCGGCGGGCGAGGTGTCGAACCCCCGGCGGCCGAACCAGGCGCGGACCCGCTCGACGTCGTCGGGGTCGGCGGTGAACCGGTCGAGGGTGGCGGCGGTGATCTGCTCGCTGCCGTCCAGCGGGCGGCCGCCCGCCGGGCGCAGGACGACGAGTGCGGAGACGACGTCGGTGCCCGCCACGGATCGATCCTAGGGGGCGGCGCCGGCGGCCAGCACGGGGATGGAGCGCAGCCGGCGGGGACGGCCGGCCGCGTCGACCCGGGCCGGGCGGTGGACGGGCAGGGCCAGGCACGAGCCGCCCCGGACGAGGAGCAGCCGGCGCCGCGCGCACGTCCCGAGGAACGCGGCCAGCTCGGCGGTGCCGGCGCCGAGGCCGGAGGCGAGGCGGGCGACGTCGCCCAGGGGCTGGGCCCGGTCGCATGCCTCGAACACGGCGGCCCGCCACCCCGACAGCCGGGTCGTGCCCTCCGATCCGGGCCGGCGGTCGTCGACCACGACGCCACCGTCGCCGTCTGGGAACACCCACAGGTCGCCCCGGCGGCCGTCGGCCATCCAGCCCCGCACGAACTCCACCGCCGGGGCGGCGTAGGAGGCGGCGTCGCGTCCGTCCTCGTAGTCGAACTCGAAGTAGTAGGCGACCCGGGCCAGCGCGTCGGGCGGGAACGGGTAGAGGTGCCGGTACGGCTTCATGGGTCGGACGTTCACCATGCCGAACGCCGCCGGGTCCTCCGAGAAGGGGCTGAAGCGGTCCAGGCGGACGGGGCCGTAGGCCGTGGGCGGGTCGAGGAAGGTGACGCTCCGGAGCAGCCGCACCATCGCCTCGTAGTCCGCCGCCGTCTCGCCGGGGAACCCGTAGAGGAGGTTCCAGTCGGCCCGGATGCCGAACTCGCGGCACCACTTGAGGAGCTGGAGGTTGCGGAGGGCGGTGGTGCCCTTGCGCATCAGGTCGAGGACGTGGTCGCTCATGCTCTCGATGCCGGGCTGGATCTCCTCCACGCCGGCCGCCGCCAGGCCCCGGACCTGGGCGTGGCTGAGGTTGGCCTTCACCTCGTAGAACAGCCGCACGGCAAGCCCCTCGGCGGCGAGCATGGGCAGCAGGGTCCGGAAGTACCGCATGTCGAGGATGTTGTCGGTGACGTTCAGCCGGCCGATGCCGTGCCTCTCCGACAGCTCCCGGATCTCGGCCAGCGCCCGGTGGGCGCTCTTGCTGCGGAACGCCATCGAGCCGCCGTTCAGGCCGCAGAACGTGCAGTGCGACCTGGCTCCCCACCAGCACCCGCGGGCCGTCTCGACGAGCAGCGACGGCGCCAGCGAGGCGCCCGCCGGGCTCGCCTCCAGGCCGCGGAAGAAGGGGTCGAAGTCGGGGACGGGCAGGCCGTCGAGGTCCTCGACGGGCCGGGCCGGGCCGTTGGCCCGGGTGGCGCCGCCGCCGTCGCGCCACACGACGCCGGGCACGCTCGCCAGGTTGTGGCGGCCGGCGCCGAGGGCCCGGACGAGGGCAGGGAAGGACTCGTCCGACTCGCCCGAGCACACGACGTCGACGAACGGGAACCGGCGGTGGAGCTCCTCGCCCATCGGTCCCTCCCAGTTGGCCCCGCCGAACACGACGGTGCACCGCGGGTGCGCCTCCTTGACCCGGCGGGCGAGGGCGAGGGACGCGATGTTCTGCTCGAACGTCGAGGTGAAGCCGACGACGTCGTAGCGGTCCCACGGGACGGCCCGCAGGCAGTGGTCGAGGAACGGCTCGCAGTAGGCGCGCACCCGCAGGATCCGGCGGACCTCCTCGGCGCCGAGCCGCCACTCCCGGCGCAGCACCTCGTCGACGTAGGCGCCGTCGGCACCCGGGCGGTCGCCGTAGAGCGAGCGGGTGAACGCCCAGTCGCCGGCGAAGGCCGTGTACGGCAGCTCCCCGGCGGCCCACAGGTAGTCGTCCACGCCGGTGAACTCGGCGAAGGTGAACCCCAGGTAGCGGGTGTCGCACGCCACGCCGTCGCGGGCGAGGAGGGCGGCGAGGAGCCCGAGCCCGAGGCTGGGGCGCTCCAGGGCCCCGAACGGCATGCTGACCAGCAGCACCCTCGGGCGGCGGGGTGCCGCCGCCCCGCCGCCCGAGCGGCCCGGCTCCGCCGCTACGACGGTCGCCGGGTCACAGCCCGAGGTCCTCACCCGACTCGACGATCATGCGCTCGAGCTCGGCCACGTCCTCAGCCGACAGGGCGGGCCCGCCGGCGGCCGACTCGGCGGGGCCGACCGGGCCTTCGGGGCCGGGCAGGATGATGGGCTCGACGGGCCGGATGGGCTCGATGGGGCGGACGGGCTCCACCGGCCGGATGGGCTCCACCGGCCGGATGGGCTGGACGGGGACCACCGGCTGCACCGGCCGGATGGGCTGGATGGGGACGATGGGCTCCACCGGGCGGATGGGGCGGATGGGACCGAGGCAGCGGATCTTGGCGCTGAGCACCGCCTTGTTGGCGTCCACCAGCCCGGCGCCGGTGGCGATGTCGTAGCCGGCCGTCGCCGCGTTCCCCATGGCGTTGGTGCCGCTGGTGACGTCGCGTGCCGTCGCCATCAGGATCTGGCGGATGGCCGCCGGCGTGAGCGCGGGGCAGGCCTGGCGCATGAGCGCCACCACTCCCGCGATCTGGGGGGCGGCGGCCGACGTCCCGCTGAACGCGCCCCAGCCGTCGTTGTTCGCCGTCTCGTCGCCGTTGGGGTGGGTGCCGCCCGCCCGGCCGACGTCGATCTGGCAGCCGGCGGGGATGGGGAGCATGATGTAGGCGGCGCCCGGCGGGTCGCCCACCAGCCCGGACAGGTCGGGCACGTTGCGGCCCGGGTAGACGTTGCTGGCGAACCCGCTGGTGTACTGGGTGGCCCGGACGCTGCCGTCGAGGTTCATGAAGGCGCCTCCGGCGGACACCACGTCGGGGTGCTGGCCGGGGAAGCCGAAGCCGCCGTTGCCGGCCGAGAACACCACGACGATCCCCGACGCCACGGCGGCCGCCACCGCCGCCGCCAGGGCCTGGTTGGCCGCGCTGAGCGGGCCGTTCATCACGCTCGAGCCCCAGCTGCAGCTGATGACGTGGGGGTTGAGGGCGACGGCCGCGTTGAACGCGCCGGTGCTGTTGACGAAGTTGATCTTCACCATGGTGAAGTCGATGTCGGGCGCGGTGGCGAAGGCGTTGGCCGACTCGCCGGTGCCGTGGCCGTTCTCGTCCACGCCGGCGTTGGCGGCGGCCGGGCCGAGGATGGTGGGCGAGAACCGGTAGCCGCGCTGTACGAAGTACGGGTGCGGCTCCCAGCCCGAGTCCACCATGACGACCTTGATGTTCCTTCCGGTGGTCCCGCCCCGGTGCGCCTTGTCGGCGTTGCAGCCGAGCGACACGTCGCCCGGCACCCGGAGGTGGTGGTAGCTCTTCAGCGGCGCCAGGGCGTTGGGGGCGTGGAAGTAGACGGGCTCCTCGATGGCCACGCCCTCCAGCACGTCGGCCAGGGCGCTGCGCGACGGGTCGATGAGCCCCCGCATCTCGGTGTCCGTGCTGTCGTAGAAGGTGGCGGTGTCCTCCCGGCCTTCCGCCTTCACGACCGGGCGCTCCTCGGTCACCAGGCTGGTCGCGAACACCTGCTCGTAGAGCGCCGGCGGGCCGGCGATGTTGATGGTGAGCGGCGACACCTGGAGCACGTCGAACCCGGCGGCGCGCAGGCGGGTGACGGCACTGGCCGTCATCGCCTCCTCGGAGGCGAACGCCGGCACCACCTCCTGGGTGACGGGCTGCGCGTAGTCGAACAGCGACACGCCCCCGACCGAGCGAGGCGACGCCTGGGCGTACAGGACGGCGGGGGCCCGCTCCGGCCCCGCCGACGGCGACGGTGCCGACCGCTTCGACGGCCGGCGCTTGCGGCCGCCCGCGGACGCGGACGCGCCGGACGACTTCTTGGGCTGCGCCATGGGCGCCTCCTCCCCCTCGTGCCCCGGCGTGGTCCCGGAGTCGGTGCCAACTTGCCGCACGAGGGCGGTCAAGTCAACCGGTTCGTCGGCAGGTTCGGGGAGTGTCCGCTGGGTTGGCCTTGTGGCGTCTCCCGCCCCCGGCGGCGGCGTGGCCCCGCCCTGGTGGAGCGCCACCCCCGGCACCTCGACGTGCGCCCCGGGTCGCCGACCGGCCCCTCGGGTGCCCGTCGTCGACGGGGCGGGCGGAGCGCCAGGGGCGCCACGGCCTGTGACTCCGCTGTGGATTTGCCCAACTCGCCTCTCACCTGGGGTTTCGCGCGGCCTGGGCCGTTGACACGGTTGTAATTCCAGTGCTGTAATGGCTACCGCATCTCGTAGCCCCGCCGCCGCTGACCACAACATGTTGTGTCCCTGGGAGGGAACGGCGGGTGGGCAGGCCGTCGACCGGGCGGCTGCGACCCTACCGAAGACAGGAGGCTCACCCCATGGCCATGGCGCCCGAGCGCATGGGAATCGGCATCCGCCGCCACTTCACCACGGAGGGGACCCACCCCTACGACGAGGTGACGTGGGAGCGCAGGGACGCCCGCATCACCAACTACCTGGACGGCTCGGTGGCGTTCGAGCAGCTGGGCGTCGAGGTGCCGTCCACGTGGAGCGTGAACGCCACGAACATCCTGGCCCAGAAGTACTTCCGCGGGAACCCGGGCACGCCCGAGCGGGAGTCGTCGCTGCGCCAGGTGATCGACCGGGTGGCCGACACCATCACCGGGTGGGGCGTGAAGGACGGCTACTTCCTGGACCGGGCCGAGGCGGAGGCGTTCAACGCCGAGCTGAAGCACCTCGTCGTCAACCAGAAGGCCGCCTTCAACTCGCCGGTGTGGTTCAACATCGGCGTCGCCGGCCGGCCCGCCCAGGCGTCGGCGTGCTTCATCCTCGCCGTCGGCGACACCATGGACGAGATCCTCAACTGGTACGTCGAGGAGGGCGTCATCTTCAAGGGCGGGTCGGGCGCCGGGGTCAACCTCTCGAGGATCCGGTCGTCCAAGGAGCGCCTCAAGGGGGGCGGCACCGCGTCGGGCCCGGTGAGCTTCATGCGCGGCGCCGACGCGTCGGCGGGCACGATCAAGAGCGGAGGCGTCACCCGCCGGGCCGCCAAGATGGTGATCCTCGACGTCGACCACCCCGACATCGAGGAGTTCATCTGGTGCAAGGCCATCGAGGAGCGCAAGGCCCGCGCCCTGCGCGACGCCGGGTTCGACATGGACCTCGACGGGCGGGACAGCCACTCGATCCAGTACCAGAACGCCAACAACTCGGTGCGGGTCACCGACGAGTTCATGCAGGCCGTGGTGGACGACGCCGCGTGGGAGCTGACGTCGCGCACCACCGGTGAGGTCGTGCACACGGTCCGGGCCCGCGACCTCATGCGCCAGATCGCCCAGGCCACGTGGGAGTGCGCCGACCCCGGCATGCAGTTCGACACCACCATCAACCGCTGGCACACGGCCGCCAACACCGGCCGCATCAACGGCAGCAACCCGTGCTTCACCGGCGACTCGCTCGTCCACACCGACAAGGGCCTGGTCGCGTTCCGAGAGCTGTTCGGCCGGGTCAACGCCGGCGAGCAGTTCGCCGTCTACACGCACGACGTCACCAACCCCGACGCCCCGGCGTCGCGCCTGGCGCTCACCACGCCCGACGCGCTGATGATCACCGGGCTCAACCCCGTCGTCCGCCTTCGCTTCGACAACGGCATGGAGGTGCGCTGCACGCCGGCGCACCGCCTGTTCACGACCAACCGGGGCTACGTCGAGGCCTCCGAGCTCACGCCCGACGACGCCGTCCACGTGCTGGACCTGCCGGCGCCCGCCGTGAACGCCGACCGTGCCCTGCCCGTGCCCACCGACGTCGACGACTACCGCGGCAAGGGTGAGCACACCGACCTCCTGCGCCTCCCCGAGCAGTGGTCGTCGGAGTTCGCCCACTACCTCGGCTGGCTGGTGGGCGACGGGTGCACCACCGGCGCCAGCGCGGTCACCGTGTACGGGTCCACCGACGACCGCGTGGAGATCCTGCCGGCGCACCAGGACCTGCTCCACTGGGTCAACGGCGACCGGCCGCTCAAGGTCTCCGAGCAGGAGAACGGCACCGCCCAGCTGCGGCTCTCCCGGCGGCCGTTCAAGCGCTTCCTCGAGGCACTGGGCGTCGCCAGCGTGGCCGGTCCCCACAAGCGCGTGCCGTGGTCGGTGCAGCAGGCTCCGCCGGATGTGACGGCGTCGTTCCTGCGCGGCTTGTTCGACGCCGACGGCTGCGTACGGGTCGACGCCGGGAAGGGGAGCTACGTCGGGCTCGGGTCGACGTCCCGGGAGCTGCTGGTGGACGTCCAGCGCCTGCTCGTCACGTTCGGCGTGGCGAGCCGCATCTACGCCGTCCACCCCGGCTCCGAGACCGGGCACCTGCCGTACACGCGCAAGGACGGGACGGACGTCACCTACGGCCGTTCGCCGAGCTGGGACCTGCGCATCACCAGTCGCTCGATCGAGCGGTTCGCCGCCCACATCGGGTTCTCCCTCTCTCCGAAGTCCGCCTCGCTGGCGAGCGTCTGCACCGACCGCGTGCGCGGGTTCTACGCCGTCGACACGGCGGCCCGGTTGGTCGAGCGGACCGACGAGGGGGTCGAGCTGACCTACAACCTCAGCGAGCCGCGGAACCACTCGTACGTCGTGAACGGTCTCGTAGTCCGCAACTGCAGCGAGTACATGCACCTCGACAACTCAGCCTGCAACCTGGCCAGCCTCAACCTCCTCCGGTTCCTCGACCCCGACGGCACGTTCGACGTCGACGGGTTCCGGGCCGCCACGGCCGTGGTGTTCACGGCCCAGGAGATCCTGGTGGGCAACGCCGACTATCCCACCGAGAAGATCGCCGAGACCTCGCGGCGGTTCCGCCAGCTGGGCATCGGCTACGCCAACCTGGGCGCCCTGCTGATGGCCGAGGGGATGGCCTACGACTCGGACGAGGGCCGGGCGTGGGCGGCCGCCATCACCGCGCTGCTCACCGGCGGGGCCTACGCCACGTCGGCCCGCATCGCAGCCCGCATGGGGCCGTTCGCCGGGTTCCACGAGAACGCCGACCACATGCGGCGCGTGCTGCGCATGCACCGCGACGAGGTGGCGAAGATCGACGAGGAGAAGGTCCCCCCCGAGCTGTTGTCGGCGGCCCAGGAGGAGTGGGACGCGGCCGTCGACCTGGGCGACGTCTACGGCGTGCGCAACTCCCAGGCCAGCGTCCTCGCTCCCACGGGCTGCCTGGTGGGGGGCAGCCTGGTCGCCACGTCGCGCGGCCTCGTCCGCCTCCGGTCGCTCGGCGACGTCGAGGGTGCGAAGTGGCAGGACCTCGACGTCACCGTCCAGACCGACGAGGGGCCGCGGCAGACCAGCCGGTTCTACGTCAACGGCCTCGAGCCGGTGGTCACCGTCGAGACGGGCCGGGGCTACCGCATCCAGGGCACGCCGCAGCACCGCGTCAAGGTCGTCGATCCGCAGACGGGGACGTGGGACTGGAAGCGGTTGGCCGACATCGCCGAGGGCGACCTCGTCCCCCTCGGCCTCGACCAGCTGGTGGGGGAGCCGCAGGTCGTCCCGCTGCCCCCACTGCCGGAGGCGTACTGGACGGGTGAGCACGCGGCGTCGGCGCCCCGCCGGATGACGGCGGAGCTGGCGGAGCTGGTCGGCTACTTCATGGGCGACGGGTCGCTGCACGCCCGGGGCCTGCGCTTCTGCGTCACCGACGGCGACTTCGACGTCGTCGAGCGGCTCCGCCAGCTCGCCAAGGAGGTGTTCGGCCTCCCGGCGGCGGTCGCCCCGAAGCAGGGGTACACCGAGGTCCGCATCGACTCCGTGCGCGTCGTGCTGTGGTGGGAGGCGTGCGGGTTCGCCAAGCGCCTGCCGTCCGAGGGGCACCAGGGCAAGGGCCACGTCCCGCACATCCCCGACGCCGTCCTCCACGCCAACGACCGCGAGGTGTATGCCGCCTTCCTGCGGGGCCTGTTCGAGGCGGACGGCACCGTCACGAACGGGTACCCGGTGTGGAGCACCACGTCGATGGGCTTCTCCCGGGACGTCCAGTCGTTGCTGCTCGCCCTCGGCTTCCCCACAACCCGCAAGGTGGACGACAAGCGCACCGGGTGGGGGACCGCACCCCTCGCCGCAGTCGGGCTGCTGAACCTGAGCTCCTCGACCGGCTGGCTCGAGCAGATCGGCTTCATGGGGAGCCGGAAGACGGGCCTGCTCCTGGCCGTCGACACCGCCCAGAGCGGGCGCCACGACCACGTCCCGCTCACCCGCGAGCTGGTCGACCGCCTGGCGCCCGGGAACGACCGGCTGCGCCGCCTGCTGCTCATGGAGGTTGCCCGGGGACGGGTGTCGCGCCGGATCGCCACGCAGCTGTACGAGCGCACCGGCGACCCCGAGCTCGGTCGCCTGCTGCGCTTCTTCTACGACCGGGTCGCCTCGGTCGCCCTGGGTGACGAGGAGCTCACGTACGACCTGTCCGTGCCCGACAACCTCACCTACCTGGCCAACGGGTTCGTGAGCCACAACACCATCGGCCTGCTGATGGACTGCGACACCACCGGCATCGAGCCCGACCTCGGCCTCGTCAAGTCGAAGAAGCTGGTGGGCGGCGGCACCATGCAGATCGTCAACCAGACGGTCCCCCGGGCCCTCCGCCGCCTCGGCTACACCGACGAGCAGGTGGGCGACATCGTCGCCCACATCGACGCCAACAAGTCGGCCCTCGGTGCGCCGCACCTGTCGGCCGACCACCTGTCGGTGTTCGCCTGCTCGATGGGCGACAACACCATCCACCACACCGGCCACGTGCGCATGATGGCGGCCGTCCAGCCATTCATCTCGGGCGCCATCTCCAAGACGGTGAACCTGCCCGAGTCGGCCACGGTCGAGGAGCTGGAGCAGCTGCACATCGATGCCTGGCGCATGGGTGTCAAGGCGCTGGCCGTCTACCGGGACAACTGCAAGGTGGCCCAGCCCCTGTCGAGCGTGAAGAAGGACGCCCCCAAGTCGGAGGCGCAGGCCCACGACCAGGAGCTGGCCGTGAAGGTCGCCGAGCTGGAGAAGGCGTTGAACCGCCAGACGGTGGTCGTGAAGCAGCCCATCCGGGAGCGGCTGCCGCGGCGGCGCCGCTCGTACACGTTCGCCTTCCGGGTGGCCGACTGCGAGGGCTACGTCACCGTGGGCGAGTACGACGACGGGCGCCCGGGCGAGGTGTTCATGAAGGTGTCCAAGCAGGGGTCGACCCTTGCCGGGGTGATGGACGCCTTCTCCATCTCGGTGTCGCTCGGGCTCCAGCACGGCGTGCCGCTGAAGACCTACGTCCAGAAGTACACGAACATGCGCTTCGAGCCGGCCGGCATGACCGACGACCCCGACCTGCGCATCGCCTCGTCACTGGTGGACTACATCTTCCGCCGGCTGGCCGTCGACTACCTGCCCGTGGAGGAGCGGGCCGAGCTCGGGATCCTCACCACGTCCGAGCGCACCCAGCCCACCCTGCCCGGCGTGGAGGAGACGGCCACCCGGGACGAGCCGGTGGTCGACGCTCCCCGCATCGCCCCGCCGGCCGCCCACAGCGACGCCCCCTTCTGCATGACCTGCGGCGTGCAGATGGTCCGGGCCGGCAGCTGCCACGCCTGCCCCTCGTGCGGGAGCACCAGCGGCTGCTCGTAGTGAGAACTCGCGCCAGGTGACACTCCGAATTCGCGGAAAGCGAGACCCCGCTTCGCGGTTGGTGACAGCCCGGTTCGTGAACGGTGACGAACCTGTAGCAATCCACACCAAGACGGCCCCGGGGTCTCCCCGGGCCGTCCTGGTTCGCTAGTCGAACCGGTAGCCGCGCCTCACATGGCGCCGTGGTTGCGCGTCCAGACGGGGACGGGACCGTCGCTACGGCGAACCAGCCACGCGACAAGGGAGCAAGCACGACGGCGATCGAGGTCTCCAAGGCGCACGCGAACAGCGTGCCGGGGGGTGACAGCTCTGTCGTCGAACGGCTCGCCCTCGTCGAGTTCCTACTGTCGCCAGGCCGCCCCTGCTCGAACTCGACATTCTTGCGACGACCGTCCTTGAGGCGCTGTACGACGGGCCAGTCACGGTGACCAGGCGCGGCCCAGGCCAGCGCCGGTCGACGCGGATCGCACCTCCTTCGGGGTCCCGGCGACGTCCGGGCGTTCGCGGATGGGCGACACGCCCCCTCCCTCGACGGTCGACACGTGCCGCGCGTCGCCAGACCAATCACCCCGGACAGCCCGGCAGGCCACCACCGAGCGGCCGCCCCGCGGCGCAGCCGCTCAGCTCCAGGTGATCCACTTGGGGTCGAGCGTCTCGCCCAGCGGCGGGTCCCACCGGGGCGGGGGCAGGCCGAGGCCGGCGGCGGCCTCCGGCGGTGGGGCTCCGGGCGCGCGGGGGCTGGGACCTCGCAGGGGCCGCCCCCGGTGGTCGGTGAACACCAGGCCGTCGGGAGTGGTGGGGTCGCCGTCGATGCCCAGCCGGCCCTGGTGGTGCAGGCGGTGGTGGGCGGGACACAGGCAGCACAGGTTCTCGGGCACCGTGAGCCCGCCGTCCTCGTGGTGGACCAGGTGGTGGACGTGCAGCCAGCGGCGCCGCCCGCACCCGGGTACCCGGCAGCCGCCGTCGCGGTGCTCGATCAGCGCCCGCAGCCGGTCGTCCACCGTGCGCCGGCGGGCGAACACGTGCACCGGGGTGCCGTTGCGCTCCGCCACCACCCGGGTGGTGGCGTCGCAGGTGAGGTAGTCGCGCAGCGACGCCGCCAGCACCGGTCCCAGGTGGAGGCGGGCCCGCTCGGGATCCTCGGCGTTGGCGTGGAGGATGACCTGGAAGCGGTCGGCGGGCAGCCGCCCCGTTCCTTCGATGTTCGACAGGGCGGCCTCGGCCAGATGCACCAGGGCGTCGGCCCATCCCACCGTGTCGGCGCCGCCGTGGCGGAACAGGAAGTCACGCGACGCCTCCAGCGCCTTTTGCACCACCGCCCCCTCGTCGGGGGGCAGCAGGACGCGGGCGCACCACCGTCCGTCCTCGCCGTTGTGGAACGACACCTCGCGCCGACCGGGCGTGTCGCCCGCGTCGGATCCGGCGTCGCCCTCCTCGCCGGCCACCGGCTCCCGGTCGGGCACCGGATCCGGAGCCGGCTCGGCCGGCACCACGGTGGGCAGGATGCGCCGCAGCTGGCCGACGGTGCAGCGCCGGGCCAGCTCGGTGACCTCGGCGTCGTGGGCGGGATCGACGTGGCGGCAGACCACACCCGCCTGGTCCTCGCTCAGCGACCCCTCGGCGAAGGCGGCGGCTGCCACCGGCAGATCGGCCAGGGCCCGGGCGAGGGACACCAGGCGCCGGGCCCGGGCCGAGCTCACCCCGCAGCGCAGGGCCACCCACTGCTCGGGCGAGCAGATGCCGTCGCCCTCCCACCCGCCCCCCTCCAGGGCGTCGGCGATGGCGGCCACCAGCTCGGCCGTGGCCGCGTTGACCAGGCCCATGGCCGCCGACAGGCGCTCCTCGGGCCCGTCGCACACGACGCGGGGGCTCCCGCCCGGCGGGTCGACCAGCCCGATTCCCATGCCGCCATTGTACCAAACATGTGTTCGATCCGCCACCGGTATTTGCCGAAATGATGGCTCCCTTCCTTGACGTTGACGTGAGGCCCCGACATCGCCGGCATCAGATCCCCACATGGACCCCAGGGCCCGTACGGGGATCACGGCCCGAGCGGCTCGCGCTCGCCTACCGTCGGCGGTATGACCTTGCGGGACTGGTTGGCCGAGCACCCGCCGCCCGACGGCGCGTTCACCCAGACGTCGGCGGGCGTGGCGCGACGCGCCGTGGCCGGCGAGGCGTTCCTGCCCGCGGTTCGCGAGCTGCTCGACGAGTTCTCGCTGCTCCAGACCGACGGACAACGGGCCCGCGCCCTCGCCGAGCGCCCGCCGCCGACCGGCGACCCTCGCCACGACGCCTTCCTCGGTGCGCTGGCCGAGCACCTGGCCGCCACCGCCGGCGTCGATCGACCGGCGTGGGGGTGCGAGCCCGACCGCTTCCTGGACCGGTTCTGGTTCGTGAGCACGGTGAAGGGCTTCCGGGCCGCCGCCCTCGCAGAGGCGCCGGCCGCCTTCCGGCGACGGGGCGTCTTCGTCCCGCGTCGCTCGCTGGAGCGGTGCTGAGCGGTGGACCGGGACGACATCGCCGCCCTGACCGCCCTCGGGCGTCGCCTCCACGCCCAGGGCCTGACGGGCGACATGTACGTCGTCGGGGGCGCCGCCATCGCCCTGGCCTTCGCCGAACGACGCTCGACCCGCGACGTCGACGCCGTCTTCGAGCCGAAGACGGCGGTCTACCGGGCGGCTGGGGAAGTCGCCGCCCAACTCGGACTGCCCGCCGGGTGGCTCAACGACGCCGTCAAGGGCTTCCTGGCCGGCGACGACCCACTCGCCGCCCCGGTCCTCGACGTCCCCGGCCTGCGGTGCATGGTCGCCCCGCCGGAGATGCCCCTCGCCCTGAAGGTCCTCGCCCACCGGATCGGCGAGGACGAGGACGACGTCCGCCTCCTGGCCCGCCACCTCGGCCTGTCGACGGCAGCCCAGGTGCTCGCCGTGGCCGAGCAGCGGATGGGCGACCGCCTCGACGTCGCCGCCCGCTTCTTCGTCGAGGAGCTGTTCGGGAGCGACTGACTCCCCCGCCCGTCACCCCGGGGAGCCGGCCCGCAACCCTTCCAGCCACGCCCAGCAGCGGTCGACCCCGGCCCGCAGGTCCTCGATCGTCCCCGAGTTGTCCACCACGAACCCCGCCAGCGCCAGCCTCTCCTCCCGTGACGTCTGGGCGGCGACGCGGGCCCGGGCGTCGGCCTCGGGCATGCCCCGCTGCGCCACCAGGCGGGCCACGGCCACGTCCTCGGGGCAGTCGACCACGATCACCGACGCCAGGCCGGCCCGGGACGCCGGCGACTCGACCAGCAGCGGGATCTCCACCACGACGACCCGGCCAGCGCCGCCCGACGCCGCAAGCGCCGCCACCCGCGACGCCACGCCCGCCCGCACGGCCGGGTGGACGATGGCCTCCAGGTCCCGGCGGGCGGCCGGGTCGGCGAACACGACGGCGGCCAGGGCGGCCCGGTCGAGCCGCCCGCCCTCGCCGACCACGCCGGGGCCGAACCGCTCCACCACCGCCGGGTAGGCGGGTCCGTCCGGCTCCACCGCGGCCCGGGCGAGGGCGTCGGCGTCGACGGTGGCGGCGCCCCGCTCGGCCAGGAGGTCGGCGACGGTGGACTTCCCGGACCCGATGCCGCCGGTGAGCCCGACGACCAGCACCGGACGGCTACGAGCCGCCGGGGGCGTCCTCGCCGGCGTCGGCGGCGACGGGATCAGCAGGGGCAGCGACGGGGTCGGCGCCGTCGGCAGGCTCGTCCTCCGCCCTGGCGGCGCCGCCGAAGCCGGTCCCGGCGGCCTCCTCGGCCGCGCTGAGCTGGGCGGCGTAGTCGGCCCACGCCGCCTGCGCCTCGGTCTCCGGCTCGAACTCCACGGCGCCGATGTAGTTGCCCTGCTCGTCGTAGGCGTGCTCGCCGAAGTGCTCCCGGTACTCGGCCGCCACCTCGCCGCCCTCGGCCGCCTGCTTGATCGACAGGCTGATGCGCCGGCGCTGGAGGTCGATGTCGATGATCTTCACCCACAGCTCCTCGCCGGGGGTGACCACCTGCTCGGGCAGGTCGACGTGGTGGGCCGCCATCTCCGAGATGTGCACCAGGCCCTCGATGCCCTCGCCGACCTGCACGAAGGCGCCGAAAGGCACCAGCTTGGTGACCCGACCGTAGACCAGCTCCCCCACCCGGTGGGCGTTGGCGAACTCCTGCCAGGGGTCCTGCTGGGTGGCCTTGAGCGACAGGCTGATGCGCTCCTTGTCGAGGTCGACGTCCAGCACCTGGACGCTGATCTCGTCGCCCACCGCCACCACTGACGACGGGTGGTCGACGTGCTTCCACGACAGCTCCGACACGTGCACCAGTCCGTCCATGCCGCCCAGGTCGACGAAGGCGCCGAAGTTCACGACCGACGAGACCACGCCCTTGCGCACCTCGCCCGGCTTGAGGTTCTCGAGGAACTCCTCCCGCTGCTCCTTCTGGGTCTCCTCCAGCCACGCCCGCCGGGACAGCACCACGTTGTTCCGGTTCTTGTCCAGCTCGATGATCTTGGCCTCGAGGCTCTTGCCGACGTAGGGCTGGAGGTCCCGCACCCGGCGCAGCTCCACGAGGGAGGCGGGCAGGAAGCCCCGCAGGCCGATGTCGAGGATCAGGCCGCCCTTGACCACCTCGATGACGGGGCCGGACACGACGCCGCCCGACTCCTTGATGCGCTCGATCGTCCCCCACGCCCGCTCGTACTGGGCCCGCTTCTTGGACAGGACCAGGCGGCCCTCCTTGTCCTCCTTCTGGAGGACCAGGGCCTCGATCTCCTCGCCCAGCGACACGATCTCGCTCGGGTCGACGTCGTGGCGGATGGACAGCTCGCGGGCGGGGATGACGCCCTCGGACTTGAACCCGATGTCCAGCAGCACCTCGTCCTTGTCCACCTTGACGACGGTGCCCTTGACGATGTCGCCGTCCTCGAACAGCACGATGGTGCCGGCGATGGCGTCCTCGAACGACATCTCACCCAGGTCGTCCTGGGTGATCTGCTTGGGCGTGTACTTCCCCTCGTCGTCGAAGCTGCCCATGGCGCCCTCGGCGGGCGCGGCGTCGGTGGGGTCCTGCTGGGGCTGGTCGGACATGCGCTCGGTCGCTCTCTTTCCGGACGGACCACGGCCAGCGCTCGTCGCCGGGCGTGGTCCGGACCAGGGTACTACCGCCCCGGCCGGGAACCGCTCGGCGCCCCCCGGTCCCGCCGGCCCCGCCGAAGCGGATGTATCAGTCGGGCCCGGTGGCGCTCTCCCCCGATGCCCGGCGCGATGCCCGTCCGGGCGACCACATCGATCCCGGGGAGGCCCATCCATGTCCGACCACCTCCGCGACGCCGCCGTCCGCGGCGTCTCCGACGTCTACGTGCCGACCATCGCCGAGCTGCACGAGGCGTTCTTCCTGCGCTCGACCGTGCGGATCCTCGTCGTCGTCGACAGCGAGATCTCGCTCACCGAGGGCCCCTCCGCGTTCGGCGTCGGGCGCGTCGTCCGGCTCCTGCGGGAGTCGACCGTCGGCTGCACGTCGTTCCGCGTCGACCTGGCCCGCCGCAACAACGCGGCCTTCACCGTCAACGCCAGCCCGGCGCCCAACCAGCCCCGCTACGAGGGCTTCCGGTTCAACTCCCAGGACGGCGGCGCCCCCGTGCTCAACCGCTACGACGAGGTCTGGTGCTTCGGCTTCAAGCCCGGCAACGACGCCGGTCCCGACGCCAACATCACCTCGGCGCTCGCCCTGCCCGCGTCCGACGCCGAGCTCGAGGCCCTCACCCGCTGGATGAACGAGCGCCGGGGCGGGCTGCTCGCCATGGGCGACCACGACTACCTCGGCGCCTCCATGTGCCACCGCATCCCGCGCATCCGCTCCATGCGGCGGTGGACCAACGCCCAGGGCGTCCCGCCCATCGGCGGCGAGTTCGACGCCGACACCGCCCTGCGCCACGACACCAACCAGCCCTTCACGCCCGCCCAGGTCAGCGGCGGGGCCGAGATCCCCTTCTCCGTCCAGGAGGACTCCAAGCCCCAGTCCATCGACTGGGTGCCGTGGATCTCCCAGCAGGTGTCGATCTTCAAGGTGAACCAGCGGCCGCACCCGATCCTGTGCCACCCGACCCACGGGCCCATCGACGTCATGCCCGACCACCCGCACGAGGGCTGGAACTACGAGGACGACGAGATCGACCTGACCGCCACCTACGCCTTCGGCGCCCTGTCGGGCGACGAGTACCCGATGGTCGGCGCCAACCGGCCGTCGCCCGTGGTGATCGCCCACGGCACCACCACGCCCAACCCGCCGTTCAACCTGGAGAAGGGCCCGTCGCCCAAGAAGCGCTTCGCCATGGTGACGGCCTACGACGGCCACCAGGCCAACGTGGGGCGGGTCGTCACCGACACCACCTGGCACCACTGGTTCGACGAGAACATCACGGCCATCGAGGCGGCCGGCGGCGCCAACTGGGACAAGATCAGCCGCTACTACCTGAACGTGGCGACGTGGCTGGCGCCTCCGGGCCGGCGCGACTGGTGCATCGTCTTCGAGGCGGTCAAGAGCCAGTTCTCCTACCTCGGCTTCCAGGAGTACAAGCGGGGCGCCAGCGTCTTCGAGCTGGGGCGGCCGCTCCACGCCCAGCTCTCCCGGTACCTGGGCCCGTGCTGGGTCACCAGCTGGGTGTTCGACCGCCTCGCCCTGGTCGACGACGACATCTGGGCGTGGCTCAAGAACCACCTCTTCTGGAAGAAGGGCATCCCGGTCCCCGGCGGCGACCCGTGCCTGTCGTGCCCGCCCTTCGAGCTGTTCGAGATCGCCGTCCTCGGCGGCCTCGTCCGGGCCACGTTCGAGGCCACCGACAAGGTGAAGGCCCAGCTCGAGAAGGCCCCGGGCCGCAAGGCCAAGCTGGACGCCGACCGGCTCCTCCGCCTCCAGGACGAGGGCGCCGCGGTCGGGGTCAAGGAGCTCCGGCGGGCCCTCGCCCACTCCGTCGAGGAGCTCAAGCCCCTGCTCGGGTGACTCCGGACGGCGGCCTGGTTGCCGGGGGGCCGGTTCCGGCGGCAGGGAGGGGCTATGCGCCCTTTCTTGCCGCCGGGACTTGGGGCGCGAGGGCCGATGCGACCCCTCCGCGGCTGGTCGGCCGGTCGGGGACAGCCCGTTCGGTTCCGGCGGCAGGGAGGGGCGCTATGCGCCCTTTCTTGCCGCCGGAGCCTCGCGGAGGGCCGAGGCGATCTGGGCGGCCAGCTCGTCGCCCGAACCGGCCAGATCCGCTGGTGTGGCCGGCACCACGAGCCACCCGAGGGCGGCGAGGCGCCGGGCTCGCGCCCGGTCGATGGCGAACCGGCGGGGCGTGCCGTGCCAGCGGAACCCGTCGAGCTCGACGGCGACGCGTGCCTCCGGGTAGGCGAGATCGGGCCGGGCCACGAACCGCCCCTCGGCGTCGTGGACGTCGTGCTGGACCGCCGGCTCCGGCAACCCGTGGGCGAGGAGGCGCCGCCGCAGGCGCGCCTCGGCCACCTCCTCGGGCATCTCGCCCGTGTCCCAGCAGGAGAGCACGGACCGGAGCAGAGCGGAGCCGGTCCGCCCGGAGCCGCCCAGCGCGTCGAGCCGGGCCCGCAGCCGCGGCAGGGTGGTGAGCCCGCGGACCAGAGCGTCGTCGACGGCGTCCTCGAGTACCGTTCGCGGCACGCGGCCGGCGAGATCGACGAGCGTCCGCGCCGGGTGGGTGACCGGGATGCGGTCGACGGTCGTCACGTCGCACCGGGGCAGGTGCCGGGCCTCGTGGACGGTTGCCAACCGGCTGCGGTGTGACCGCCCGCGCGGAACGGTGATCTCGACCTCCCGGAACGGGCAGCTCGACAGCCCGAACAGCGCCGCCGCGGTGGTGTGGGAGGCAACCGCCCCCGGCCCCGCGGCCAGGATCGCGGCGAGAGTGCGCTGCCGCCACGTCGCCGCCGTTCCCGCCACCGCCACGACCCCGGGAGCGACGGCGATCCACCGCCCCGACCTGACCCGGCGCTTCCTGGCATCGACGGACAGCCCGGCGGCCAGGACCTGCTCGTTGGTGATCAGCCCGAGCTGCCGCCGGGAGATGCGCGCCAGGCGGCGCTCGGTGTGGGTCGAGTTCGTCACGGGCCCAAGCGTGGCGCGGCCCTGTGACACCTGGCGGGGCCGGTCGGTCGGTTCCGGCGGCAGAAAGGGGCGCTATTCGCCCGTTCTTGCCGCCGGAACGACGGTGGGCGGTGGCGACCGGGGCCTGACACCTGGCGGGGCCGGTCGGTCGGTTCCGGCGGCAGAATGGGGCGCTATTCGCCCGTTCTTGCCGCCGGAACGGCGGGCGACCCCGCCGGGAGCCCGCCCGAAGCCCGGCGCGCGCCCCGCCGGAGCCCGCCCGCTCCGGCCGGTCAGTGCTTGGCGTCGGCCCAGTTGGGGCCCCAGGAGAGGTTGACCTCCAGCGGCACCCGCAGGTCGCAGGCGTGGCGCATGGCGTCGAGGGTCGCCTCGGCCGCCTCGTCGCGCTCGCCCTCGGGCACCTCCAGGATCACCTCGTCGTGGACCTGGAGGACGACGCGGCTGGCCAGGCCCTCCCGCTCCAGCGTGGCGTCCAGGCGGACCAGGGCGACCTTGAAGATGTCGGCGGCCAGGCCCTGGATCCCGGCGTTCATGGCCTGGCGCTCCCCCGCTTGGCGGATGCGGTAGTTGAGCGACGACAGCTCGGGGATCTGGCGGCGCCGGCCGAACAGGGTCTCGGTGTAGCCCCGGTCCCGGGCCTCGGTGACGGTGCGCTCCATGTACGCCTTCACGTTGGGGAACGCCTGGAAGTAGGCGGCCAGGATCTGAGACGCCTCGTCGACGGGGATGCCCAGGCGCTGGGCCAGGCCGTAGCTCTCCATGCCGTAGGCCAGCCCGTAGGAGACCATCTTGGCCTTGGACCGCATGGCCCGGGTCACCCCGTCGGCGTCCACGCCGAAGATCCGCGCCGCGGTGGCGGTGTGGATGTCGGTCGACGACTCGAAGGCGTCGATGAGGCCCGGGTCCTCGGCCAGGTGGGCGATGACCCGCAGCTCGATCTGGTTGTAGTCGGCGATGAGGAACTGCCACCCCTCCTCGGGGACGAACGCCTTGCGGAAGCGGTGCCCCTCCTCGGTCCGCGTCGGGATGTTGTGGAGGTTGGGGCGGTCGGACGACAGCCGGCCGGTGCGGGCGACGGTCTGCTGGAAGGTGGCGTGGATGCGGCCGTCGGCCGCCACCTCGGCCAGCAGCGCCTCTCCGTAGGTGGACCGCAGCTTCTCGACCTCCCGGTACCGCAGGAGCTTGTCGATGACCGGGTGCTGGCCCTTGAGCTTCTCCAGGGAGGCGGCGTCGGTGGAGAAGCCCGTCTTGGTCTTCTTCTGCGGCTGGAGGCCGAGCTCGTCGAACAACACGGCCCGCAGCTGCTTGGTGGAGTTGACGACGAACGGGTGGCCGACCATCTCCTGGATCTCGGTGTCCAGGGTGCGGCACTCGGCGGCCAGCGCCTCGGACAGCGCCCGCAGGGCGGGCACGTCCACCCGAACGCCCACCTTCTCCATCTTCGCCAGCACCCGGACCAGCGGGCGCTCCACGTCGTCGTAGAGGCGGCGCAGGCCGCGGGCGTCGAGGGCGTGGGCCAGGGCGGGCGCCAGGCGGGCGACGGCGCCGGCCCGCCGGGCCGTCGTCTCGGCCGTGTCGCTGGCCGTCCCGTCCAGGTCCAGCTGGCCCGGGGGCGGTGCGCCGGGGCCCCGCAGGTCGACGCCGGCGTAGCGGCTGGCCAGGTCCTCCAGCAGGTACGCCGTCTCCGCCGGGTCGACGAGGTAGGCGGCCACCGCCGTGTCCAGGTCGAGGTCGCGCACGTCCACGCCGTGGCGGTCCAGGCCCCGCATCAGCTCCTTGGCCCGGTGGGCGTCCAGGGGCCGACCGTGGCGGCCGAAGAGGCGCCCGAGGGCGACGGCCACGGCGGGGTCGTCGAGGAGCGTGGCGCCCAACCACACGACCGGCGTCGCCCCGTCGCCCTCCGGCGCCTCGGCCAGGGCGAGGCCGGCCAGGTCGGACCGCCCCTCGGCCGCCGTCCAGGCGATCTCGGCGGCCAAAGGCCCCGTGCCCGAGGCCAGCCGCCCGACCACGCCCACCGCCTCCTCCGGCGAGGCCACCCGGGCCACGTCGACGGCCAGCACCGCCCCAGGGGCCGCCGCCGTGGCCGCCGCCTCCACCGCCGCCGGGCCCCCGACGGCGTCCAGGAGGCGGTCCCACAGGGTCCGGAACTCGAGGAAGTTGAACAGGGTGCGGACCTCGTCGAGGTCGAAGCCCCCCATCCTCAGGTCGTCGACGGCGCACTCGAGCGGCACGTCCCGCACCAGCGGCGTGGCCTTGGCGTTGCTGCGGACCTGGGCCTCGTGGGCGATGAGCGACTCCCGCAGCTTGGGCGTGCACTTGTCGACGTTGGCGAACACGCCGTCGAGGTCGCCGTAGGTGTTGATGAGCCTGGCCGCCGTCTTCTCGCCCACGCCGGGGACGCCCGGCAGGTTGTCCGACGTGTCGCCCCGCAGGGCGGCGTACTCGGGGTACTTCTCCGGGGTCACGCCCGTGCGGTCGACGATGCCGGCCTCGTCGTAGAGGGCGTAGTCGCTCACCCCCCGCCGGTTGTAGAGGACCTTCACGTGGGGGTCCTCCACCAGCTGGTACTCGTCGCGGTCGCCGGTGACCACGATGACGTCGTCGCCCCGGTCCCGGGCCTGGGTGGCGAGGGTGGCGATGACGTCGTCCGCCTCGTAGCCGGGGACCTCGAGGAGGGGGATGCGCAGCGTCTCCACCACCTGGCGGACGAGGCCCATCTGCTGGCGCAGGACGTCGGGCGCCTCGGCCCGGCCCGCCTTGTAGTTCTTGACGAGCGAGTGCCGGAAGGTGGGCTCGGGACGGTCGAAGGCGACGGCGATCGCGTCCGGCTCGTGGTCCTTGAGGAGGTTCACCAGCATCGAGGTGAAGCCGAATACGGCGTTGGTGACCTGGCCCGACGCGGTGGCCATGTCGGTGGGGAGGGCGAAGAACGCCCGGTAGGCCAGGCTGTTGCCGTCGAGGAGCAGGATCTTCGCCATCGGACCGATGCTACGGCTCGCACCGCCGCCGCGGGCCGGACCGGGGCCACTCCGGTCGGTAGCATGGGCGCCATGTCCGACGGCTTCCACCCCCCGCTGGAGGAGTACCTCGAGGCGATCCACGAGCTCGAGGAGGAGGGGACGGTGTGCATCCAGGCCCGGCTGGCCGAGCGCCTGGGCCACTCGGCCCCGTCGGTGTCGGAGATGGTCCGCCGCCTGCGGGCCGACGGCTACGTGGAGGTCGTCGAGCGGGCGGTGATGCTCACCGACAAGGGCCGCCACCTGGCCGAGAGCGTGGTCCGCAAGCACCGGCTGGCCGAGCGCCTGTTGACCGACGTGATCGGGCTGCCCTGGCACAAGGCCCACGTCGAGGCGTGCCGCTGGGAGCACGTGATCTCCGACGAGGTGGAGGAGCGGCTGACCACCCTGCTCGGCAACCCCACCACCTGCCCCCACGGGAACCCCATCCCCGGCACCGAGGGCGCGCCCTTCGAGGCCGACCTGGTGGCGCTGGCCGACTTCGGCCCCGGCGACCGGGTGCGCCTGGAGCGGGTGACCGAGCAGGTCGAGATCGACTTCGAGTCGCTCACCTACCTCAGCCTCAACGGGTTCGTGCCCGGCACCGCCGCCCGGGTGAGCGCCAGGGCGCCCGACGGGACCCTCACCCTCGAGGTGGGCGACGGCACCATCGCCCTGGGGCCCGCCCTGGCCAGCCAGCTGTTCGTCGTCACCGCCTGAGCTTCGACCGGCGGCCGCCACCGGGCGCAGCCGGAGGGCCGGCTGGTTCTTCGCGATCGTCGCCGCGTTCGCAGCCGCGCCAGGTCCGTGGCCGCACTCGCCGCCGCAGGCGGCCTCGACGGCTGCGGACACCGAGAGAGGACAGGGCGGAGGTGGGCGAGCTCCGCTCGCCCGCCGGAGCACGATCCAACTCGACCGAATGGAGTGAGCGGAGCGAACGAATGAGGTCGAAACGCTACCCGGCGGGGGGGGTCAGCTCGCCGTCGATGATGCGCCGGGCGACCGCCTTCATGGTCTGGCGCTCGCGCATGGCGGTCTGCTGGATGAACCGGAATGCGTCGCCCTCCCGCATGCCGTGGCGGTCCATGAGCATGCCCTTGGCCCGGTCGACCACCCGGCGGGTCTCCAGCTGGTCCTCCAGGCTGCGGTTCTCGTTCTCCAGCGCCTGGAGCTCGTGGAAGCGGCCGAGGGCGACCTCGATGGCCGGGATCAGCTCGCTGGTCTGGAACGGCTTGACCAGGTAGGCCAGGGCGCCCGCGTCCCGGGCCTCCTCGATGAGGTTGCGCTGGCTGAACGCGGTGAGGATCAGCACGGCGGCGCGCCGCTCACCGGCGATCTCCCGGGCCGCCGCCAGCCCGTCCATGCCGGGCATCCGGATGTCGAGGATGGCCAGGTCGGGCGACGTCTGGCGCACCAGCTCGACGGCCTCGTCGCCCCGGCCCGTCTCGCCCACCACGTCGTAGCCCTCCTCCTCCAGGATCTCCTTGAGGTCGAGGCGGATGACGGCCTCGTCCTCCGCGATCACCACTCGCACGGCCAAAGAGCTCGCTCCTTCGGGTCAGCGGGCACCGGGGACGAACTTGTCCAGCAGCTCGTCCATGGTGCGCTCGAGGTCGGCGATGATGGCGACGGTGGCGGCCCGGCTGCGGGTCATGGCCTCCACGTGGCTCTGCGCCTCGCGGGACTGGCGCTCGGTCATCGGGGAGTCGCCCACGAGCGCCCGGACAGCAAGGTCGTCGGCCTCCTCGGCCAGCGCCGCCAGCTGCTCGTCGATGACGGCCAGCTCCTCCCTCGCCTTGCGCAGGCGCGCCGTCGTCTGGCGGAGACGGCGTTCGACGGAGGCCTGGAACACGCGTCGAGTGTATGCGGGAGCGGCGAGCGGGGGCCCCGACGGGCCCGCCTAGGGTCGGCGGGTGCGGCGTGTCGTGCTGCTGGCCCTGATCTGGGGCTGGTCGTTCCTCCTGATCAAGGTGGCGCTGGGCGGCATGACGCCGGCGACGGTGGCGTTCGCCCGCATCGCCCTCGGCACCGTCGTGATGCTCGCCGTCCTGAAGGCCACCGGCGCCTCCCTCCCCCGCGACCTGCGGTCCTGGCGGCACTTCGCGGTGATGGGGCTGGCGTACAGCGCCGTGCCGTTCACCCTGCTGGCGTGGGGCGAGCAGCACATCACCTCCGCGCTCACCGCCGTCGTCAACGCCACCACCGGCCTGTTCACCGCGGTGGCCGCCGCCATCGGGCTGGGCGAGCGGCTGCGCCGTCCGCAGGTGGCCGGGCTGGTGATCGGCTTCGGCGGCGTCGCCGTCGCCTCGGGGACGGGGACCTCGGACTTCGTCTCGTCGTCGGGCGCGGGGATCGCCGCCGCCCTGGCCGCGTCGGCCTGCTACGGCTTCAGCTTCGTGTACGCCCAGCGCCACCTCACGAACACCGCTCCGCTCGTCGCCGCCTGCGGCCAGCTGGTGACGGGTGCCGTGCTGTCGGCGCCCCTGGCCCTGGCCACCAGCGTGGACGACGGCTTCTCGCCCACGCCGCGCCAGCTGGCGGCCGTCGCCCTGCTGGGTGCGGTGGGCACGGGCATCGCCTACGTCGTCAACTACCGGTCGATCGCCGACGTGGGGTCGACCCGCGCCTCCCTGGTCACGTACCTCGTCCCCATCGTGGCCGTCACCGTCGGGGTGGTGTTCCTCCACGAGCGCTTCCACGTCCGGCTGGTCGTCGGCGGCGCCCTCACCATCGCCGGCATGGCCATGATCCAGGAGCGGTTCCGGCGCCTGCGGCCCGGCCCGGTGGTGGCCGCCGTGCTGGCGCTCCTCCTCCTCGGCGGCTGCGCCGGCGGTGGCGGTAGCGGAGGCGGCGGCTCGTGCGGGCCGGAGGTGCAGGAGGCGCTCGACCCGGGCAGCGTCCGCCACGTGCTGCCCGGCGCGCCCGAGCCGTCCTACGCCACCGACCCGCCGACGTCGGGCCCGCACCTGGCCGGCGGCGGCGTCGGGGGCGTGCAGAGCGAGCCCCTCCCCCGCCCCGTCCAGGTGGCGGTGCTGGAGGAGGGCGGCGTGGTGGTGCAGCACAAGGGCCTCGACGCCACCGGCCGCGCCCGCCTGGAGGCGCTCGCCGCCGACGACGTGGCGGTGGCGCCCAACCCCGAGCTCCCGTCGCCCGTCGTCGCCACCGCCTGGCAGCACCGCCTGGTGTGCGGTGACGCCGGCGAGGCGTCGGTGGAGGCCGTCGAGCGCTTCGTGGCCGCCCACCGGGGCGGCGGGCCCGGCCACTGACCGGCCCGTCTCCGAACCTGTACCGGGAACGACCCGGATCCGAGTCGTTCCCGCTACAAGAACGTGGTCGTCGTGGTGGCGGTCAGGTGGTCCAGCCGGCGGCGTCCCGGGCGGGAGCCCGGAGACCCTTGGAGGCGCCGGCGCCGGCGAACTCGGCGTCTCCGAAGGCGAAGACGCCGCCGTCGGCCGCGAACAGCCAGTAGCCGCCGCCGGTGGGCGTCGCCTCCATGGCGACGACGGGCGCCGCCAGGCGGATGTCGCCCGTGCTGCCCCAGAAGGCGGCGTCGCCGACGGCGAAGACGCCGCCGTCGGCCGCCACCAGCCAGTAGCCCTGACCGGTGGGGGTGGACGCCATGCCGACCACGGGCGAGCGCAGGGTGAGCGCCCCCGTCGACCCGTGGAACGCGGCGTCGCCGAAGGCGAACACCCCGCCGTCGTCGGCCACCAGCCAGTAGCCGTCGCCCGTGGGGGTGGGTGCCATCCCGTTCACCGGCCGGTTGAGCCGCAGGGCGCCGGTGGAGCCGGCGAAGCGGGCGTCGCCGAAGGCGAACACACCGCCGTCGGAGGCCACCAGCCAGTAGCCCTGGCCGGTGCGGCGGACCACGCCGCAGCGCCGCCGGGCGCCCGAGTCGCCGGTGGCCAGGGTGGCGGTGTCGGGGCCGACGTCGGCCTCCCCGAAGGGCGCCTTGCGGTAGCGAGCGGCGTCGGCCGGGATGTGGGCGTAGTTGTCGGCGTTGGCGTGGACGACCAGCGCGCTGCCGTCGGCGTCGAGCAGCTGGGCGAGCGTCAGGTTGTCCGTGCGGAAGCTGGCCCGCGCCACACCGTCGGCGTTGGCGTACAGCAACGGCAGGTCGCCGTCGTGCCCGCCGTGGCCCTGGTTGAGCGGCGCGCCGGAGCCGAGGTGCCCGCCGGCGGCGGTGAACGGGTTGGCCGGGTCGCCGACCGAGCAGTTGCCGACGGCGTGGACGTGGAAGCCGTGCCAGCCCGGGCTCAGCCCCCGGGCGACGACCTCCACGCGCAGCGGGCCGCCCTCGTCGGTGAGCGTCACGTGGCCGAGGGCGGAACCGGCGGTGTCGCGCAGGACGGCGGCGGCGCCGGCTGCCGGGGCGGCGATGTCGACGATCGGCCGGTTGAGCCGGAGGGCGCCGGTCGAGCCGTGGAACCCGGCGTCGCCGAACCCGAACACTCCGCCGTCGCCGGCCGCCACCCAGTAGCCGCGGCGGGAGGGGCTCGGCGCCAGGCCGATGGCGGGCTGGTTCAGGCGCAGGTCGGCCGTCGAGCCGTGCTGGGCGGCGTTCCCGAACTCGTGGACCTTGCCGTCGGCCCCCAGGAGCCAGTACCCGGCGTCGGCGAAGCCCAGCCCGCCGCTCTGGACGAGGCCGCAGCGCTGGCGCCCGCCGGCGTCACCCGTGTTGAGGGTGGCGGCGTCGGGCCCCGTGTCCGTCTCCCCGAACGGCGCCCGCCGGTACCGGTTCGGGTCGGCCGGGATGTGGGCGTAGTTGTCGGGGTTGGCGTGGATGATCACCGCGGTACCGTCGGCGTCGAGCAGCTGGGACATGGTGAGGTTGTCGGTGCGGAACGCGGCGCGGGCGACGCCGTTGGCGGGGACGTACAGCAGGGGCAGGTCGCCGTCGTGGGCGCCGTGGCCCTGGTTCAGGGGGGCGCCCGAGCCGAGGTGCCCGCCGGCGGCGGTGAACGGCGAGGCCGGGTCGCCGACCGTGCAGTTCCCGACGGCGTGGACGTGGAATCCGTGCCATCCGGGGCTCAGCTGGCTGGCCGCCACCTGGACGCGGAGATGCGCCCCCTCCTGGGTGAACAGGACGCCACCGCGCTCGGCCCCCGCGGCGTCCCGCAGGACCGCCCTGGCCTGCGCCGGCGGGGGGACGGTCACCGCCCCTGCCGGCGCCGGCTCCAGGGGGCCGACGCCTCCCGCCGCGACCGCCCCCAGCACCACCACTGCCGCGGCGACTCGGCCGGGTCGTACGCGTCGTTCTCCCATGCGGTCCACCTCTCCGTTGTCCGTCGCAGGGCCTCGCAGCGCCCGTCACCGTGGCCGGCTCGACGGTTCCCTTCCTAATCCACCTCGTCGTGTCCCGTCGCCCCGGCCGTTCTCGCGTAGCGTCGACCGGCCATGCTGATCGAGGGCATCCCGCTGTGGCTGGCCCGGACCAACGCCTGGATCGTCGCACCGCAGGGCCCGGGCGGCGAGTGCGTGCTGGTCGACGCGCCGCCCGAGCCGTCGGCCCTCCTGGCCCGGATCGCCGAGCACGGGATGCGGCTCGTCGCCCTCCTCGCCACCCACGGCCACGTCGACCACGTCGGTGGCATCCCCACCGTCGTGCGGTCGTCGCCCGGTCCCGTGCCCGTCCACCTCCACGACGGCGACCGCCACATGCTGCTGGACCCCGTGGGCACCGGCGCCCTGCTGGGCAAGGCGCTGGAGGCGTCGGGGCTCGACCTCCACCCGCCCGAGCTGGTGTCCGGCCTGGACGACGGCCAGCGGGTGTCGGGTGCGGGCCTGACCTTCACCGCCCTCCACACCCCCGGGCACACCACGGGCTCGACGTGCTTCCTCCTCGAGGTCGACGGCGAGGCGCCGGTCCTGTTCAGCGGCGACCACCTCTTCAAGGGGTCGATCGGCCGCACCGACCTCCCGGGCGGCTCGATGGACGAGCTGCTGGCCTCCATGACCGAGAAGATCCTGCCCCTGCAAGACGACGTGCACGTGCTGCCCGGCCACGGCGGGACCACGACGGTCGGCCACGAGCGGCGGACCAACCCGTTCCTCCAGGGGCTGCCGGGGCTCCCCGCACCGACGACCGAGCGGGGCGGCTGACTAGGGCCCGCCGGCCCCCGGCAGGGCGAGGCCGAGGCGGTCGGCCAGGAACGACATGGTGTCGACGGTCAGCTCCACCGTGCGGCTGACCGACCGGGCCGAGTGGCCGACCTTCTGCTCGCGCCGCAGCAGCACCGGCGCCTCCTCCAACGGCGCCGTCGTCGCCGCCTGGAGGGCGGCGCACATCTTGCGGGCGTGGAGGGGGTCGACCCGGGTGTCGGCGTCGAAAACGGTGAAGAGCACGGCGGGGTAGCGGACGCCCTCCCGCACCGCGTGGTACGGCGAGTACGACACCAGCCAGCCCAGCTCCTCGGGATCGTCGGCCCGGCCGTACTCGTCGTTCCACGTCGTCCCCAGGCCGAACCGCTCGTAGCGCACCATGTCGAGGAGGGGTGCGCTGCACACGGCGGCGGCGAACAGGCCCGGGTGCTGGGTGACGGCCGCCCCGACCAGCAGGCCGCCGTTGCTGCCGCCGCTGGTCCCGAGGCGCTCGGGCGTGGTCGTGCCGCTGTCGACCAGCCACCGGGCGGCGGCGGCGAAGTCGTCGAACACGTTCTGCTTGTGCTCGCGCATCCCGGCCCGGTGCCACGCCTCCCCCTCCTCGCTGCCGCCCCGCAGGTTGGCGACGGCGTACACGCCGCCCTGCTCCACCCACGCCAGGATCGCCGCGCTGTACCCGGGCGTGAGCGGGACGTTGAAGCCGCCGTACCCGTAGAGGATGGTGGGGCGGGGCCCGCTCCCGTCCCCCGACGAGAGCACGAACATGCGCACCTCGGTCCCGTCCCGCGACTCGTAGGTGACCTGGCGAGCGGTCACGCCGGGTACCGCCACCCGCCCCGGTGCGTCCTCCCACAGGGACACGGTGGCGTCCCGCAGGTCGCAGTGGTGGACGGCCGGTGGCTGCACGAAGTCGGCGTAGCCGATCCACACCTCCGAGCCGCCCTCGGGCCGGGCCCGCACGCCACCGACCGTGCCCAGGCCGGGGAGCGGCACCTCGTAGCGCACGGCGCCGGTGGCCAGGTCGTGGACGTGCACGCGGGCCACGGCGTGCGACGTCGACACCACCACCACGGCGCCGTCGGTGACGGCGAAGTCGTCCAGCACGGCCCCCGACTCGGGGACCACGTCCACCCACGGGCCCAGCGCCTCAGGGTCGGTGACGGCCAGGCGGCCGCGTGGGGCGCCGTCGTTGGTGAGCAGCCACAGACGGCCGTCGTGGTGGAAGCTGGCGTCGGTCCACGCGTCCACGCCCTCCTGCACCACCCGCCAACGGGGCGTGGCGTCGGCGGCGGCCAGGTCGCAGAGGTGCACCTCGTTGCGGGGGGCGGTGCCCTTCGACGCCCCCACCACCAGCCAGCGCCCGTCGGGCGACACGTCCAGCGAGTAGTACTCCGTCTTGTCGCGGCCGTCCCCGAAGACGAGCTCGTCGCCCGCCGGGTCGGCGCCGACGCGGTGGCGGTACACCCGGCGGTGGAACTGCTCGTCGCCCTCGGGCACCTCCGACGGCGGGAGGCGGCGGACCACGAACAGCTCGTCGCCGCCCGGCATCCACGCCACCGCCGAGTACCGCACCCGGTCGACAGGCCCGTCCAGCACCTTGCCCGACTCCACGTCGACGACCCACAGGGACGCCTCCTCGTCGCCCCCCTCGGAGAGCTGGTAGGCGAGGCGGTCGCCCTCGTCGGAGGGGGCCCAGGAGTCGAGGGTGACGCTGTCGTCGTCGCTCAGGGCGCTGGGGTCGACCAGCACCCGCTCGGCGCCGTCGCCGTGGCGCACGACCAGCACGGCGTGCTCCTGGCCGGGCGAGCGGCGCGTGAAGAACGCCCGGTCGCCGCGGTGCACCGGCACCGTGACGAGGCCGGCGGCCAGCAGCTCGTGGAGGCGGGCCCGCAGGTGGTCGCGGCCCGGTAGGGCGTCGAGGAACGACCGGGCCAGTCGGTCCTGGGCCGCGCTCCACGCCTGCGTCTCCTCCGAGGTCGGGTCCTCCAGCCACCGGTACGGGTCGGCGACCGCCCGCCCGTGGAGGTGCTCGACGTTGTCCTGGCGGCGGGCCGGGGGGTAGCGCATCCGTGCCATCCTCCCACCACGGCCGGGGCGGTGGTCCCCGGCGCAGGTACGCTCCTCTGCGCTCGCCCGAGTGGCGGAACGGCAGACGCGGTGGCCTCAAAAGCCACTGTCCTTCGGGGCGTGTGGGTTCGAGTCCCACCTCGGGCACGCCGGCGGGAGGATTGGTCGATGGAGACAACCGACCGGCGGCCGGCGCTGCGGCGGGCACTCCCCTCGCTGGTGGCCGCCGCCCTCCCGTGGACGTGGTTCGTCGTGCGCGACACGGCGTCGCTGCTCGACGTGGTCGCCACCGGGCTCCCGGCCGTCGTCGCCGGCGTGGCCGTCCTCGCCCTCGCCGCCTTCCTCCTCACCCGCCGCCCCGTCTTCGTGGTGGCGACCGGCTCGGTGCTGGCGATGGGCGCCGTCGCCGTGTTCGGGCCGTGGCTGCCGGCCGGCGGCCCGGCCCCGTCCGAGCCGATCCGGGTCGTCGGTGTCAACGCGTACGCCGGGAACGCCTCTCCGGTGGCCGCGGCGGACGACGTGCGCGCCCGGTCTCCCGACCTGGTGGTGGTCGTGGAGGCGCCGACCGGCATGGACGAGGCGCTCGAGCCCCACTTCCCCCACGGCGAACTCTCGCCGCAGTCGTCGCACGCCGTGTTCTCCCGCTTCCCGGTCCGCTTCCTGTCCGGGCTCCCGGGGGCACCGGTGGACGACCGCGTCAGCCGGTGGCAGGTGTCGGCGCCCTCGGGCCCCGTCGTCCTCTACAGCGTCCACCTGCGCCGGCCCCGGCCGCGCGGCGCGGTGCGCTCACCCCTGCTCGAGCAACGGGCCATGGTCGCCGCCCTGCTGCGCGCCGTCGACGGCGAGGCGTCCCCGACGCTGGTCGTCGGCGACTTCAACCTCTCCGACCGGACGTGGGCCTACCGCCGCCTGGAAGGGGCGCTGCGCGACGCCGGCCGCGCCTCGCCGGCGGGCCCCACCTACGTCTCGACCAGGTACCGGCCGTTCCTGCTGCGGATCGACCACGTCTTCGTCTCCCGCCAGTGGTGCGCGGGAGGCAGCGGGCGCTTCACGATCACCGGGTCGGACCACCGCGGCGTGTCCGCCGACGTCGGGCCCTGCCGCCGCTGAAGCCGGCGCCGTCCGGGGCCGGCTACAGGTGGGCGACGGCCCGCGGCGGGGCGACCACAACGGGGCGGGGGACGGCATCGCCGCCCCAGCCGGTGAGGGGGGCCGACGCCTCGCGGCACATCCGCCCGAGCAGGACGCTGCACGGGACGGATGCCGCGACCCAGGCGATCAAGGCCGTGCGGATCATGGGAAGAGACTGCTCCTCGCCCGCCGTTCGGACCGGTGGCCGAGCTTCGAGGGAGCGGCGACGGGCGCCGGTACGGGGCGGGGGAACACCCGCGAAGCGTCAGCCATGACGTCGGAAGGGTACGCGAAGGACGCCCGAAATCCAAGGGACGATCGGGTTACGACCTTCTTGCCGGGTTCGAGGCGGCTCCGGCGCGCCACACTGGTGGGGTGCCTTCCCTGGGCCTGCCGTGACGGCGCCCGACCACTACGCCGTGCTCGGCGTCGCCCGCACGGCAGGCGACGACGAGGTCCGTGCCGCCTACCGCGCCCGGTCCATGCTGCTCCACCCCGACCTCCATGAGGGGCGTCCCGACGCGGTTCGGCGGGAGGCCGACCGGGCCATGGCTCAGCTCACCGACGCCTACCAGGCGATCCTGGCCGAGCGGGGGTCGTCCCGGGGGCGCCCGGACGAGCCGGACCGCGCCCGGACCGCGGGTTCGCCCGAACCGCCGCTGCACCGCCTGGGCCGGGCGGCGGCCCGCTCGCGCCTGGCCCGGCTGGCGGCCGAGGCGGGCGAGAAGGACGGCGGGTTCGCCTACCGTCTCGGCTGGCTGGTGGGACGCCGTCGGTCCGGCTGACCGATCGTCTCGGGTCCGCTGACCGGTCCGGGATCAGCGGGTGGAAAGGGCCTCCGCCAGGTTGGTGGCCGTGTCCTTGGGCGAGACCTTGTACCACGCCTCGACGATCGTGCCGTCCACGTCCACGAGGAACGCCGACCGCACGATGCCCATGTACTTCCGGCCGTACATGCTCTTCTCGGCCCAGACCTCGTAGGCCTCGGCCACGGCGTGGTCCTCGTCGGCCAGCAGCGGGAAGCCGAGCCCGTACTTCTCGTCGAACTTCGCCTGGCGGGCAGGCTTGTCGGGGCTGATCCCCACGATCACCGTGCCGCCCACCGCACCGGCCACGTCCCGCAGGCCGCACGACTGGGCGGTGCACCCGGGCGTGCCGGCCTTCGGGTAGAAGTAGACCAGGTGGCGGGCCTTGCGCTCCTTCAGCGACCTCTGGAGCGAGAAGGGGTCGCCGTGCTGGTCGATCAGGGTGAAGTCGGGGGCTTTGTCACCCGGCTCGAGCGGCATCACCGGAACCTATCACCCCGCCCCTCGATTGTGCTACAAGTAGCGCATGGCCCGAGTCGGCGTCCGCGAGCTCCGGCAGCGGGCCAGTGAACTGCTGCGGCTCGTCGAACAGGGCGAGACGATCGAGATCACCGATCGCGGGCGCCCGGTCGCCCTCCTCACGCCGGTTCCGGCGGGGAACGCGCTCGAGCGCATGCGCGCCGCCGGCGAGATCGAGGCGGCTTCGGGCGACATCAACGGCCTTCCACCGCCGCTGGTGCTGCCCGCCGGATCGGAGCTGCCGTCGCAGGTGCTGGCTCGCCTCCGCCGCGGCGAGCGCTGATGGTGACGTACCTCGATTCGTCGGCGATCGTGAAGCTGGCCGTGGCCGAGCCGGAGTCGGCGGCCCTCCGTCGCCACCTGCGGCGCAGACGACCACTCGTCTCCAGCGCGCTCGCCCGTGCGGAGGTGGTACGCGCGCTCCTGCCCGCCGGCTCGTCAGCCGTCGCGGCGGGTCGGTCGGTCCTGGCTCACATCGAGCTCGCTCGGATCAACGATCGCGTGCTGGCCGCTGCCGCGACGCTGGAACCAGGCGAGCTGCGGACCCTCGACGCGATCCACCTCGCGACGGTGAAGCGCTTCGAGTCGGAGCTCCGCGAACTCGTCACGTACGACGACGGGATGATCGCCGCGGCGGCCCGCCTCGGCATCCCCACTGCAGCGCCGGCGTGAGGGAGGCCGTCTTCACGTCCTGCGTGAGCGGATGGCGCGATGAAGGTCGTCGGCGCGTCGTGGAACCGGAGCGGCGGCCAGCTTGGTAGGAGTTCGACCGGTAGGATTCCTACTCTGAGAGTCACGGAGAAGGGACAGGTCACGATCCCGAAGGCGCTGCGGGATGCCCTCGGGATCGGAGCTGGCACCGAAGTCGAGTTCGAACGCCGACGCGACACGATCGTGGTCCGAAAGGCCCGGACCGGAAGCCATCGCGGGAGCCGGTTGGCCGAACGCCTGCGTGGGCGCGGCGACGTCCCGATGACCACGGACGAGATCATGGCGCTCACCCGCGCCGACTGACCGGTGGCAGCCGGGACCCTCGTCGACTCCAACGTCCTGCTCGACGTCTTCACCGAGGACGCCACCTGGCTGGAGTGGTCGTCCGGAGGGCTGGCGGCAGCGGCGGAATCGGGCCCGCTCTTCATCAATCCGATCGTCTACGCAGAGGTGTCGGTCCGGTTCTCGCGGATCGAGGACCTCGACGACGCTCTCGGCCCCGAGCACTTCAGGCGGGCTCCCCTTCCATGGGCAGCCGCCTTCCTCGCCGGCAAGGCCTTCCTGGCCTACCGCCGTGACCGGGGCACGGCATCGACACCCCTGCCCGACTTCTTCATCGGCGCGCACGCCGCGGTCGAAGGTTTCGATCTGCTCATCCGGGATCCCGCCCGCTACCGGGCGTACTTCCCGAAGGTGCGTCTTCTCGCCCCGGACACGTGAGCCCTCCGGCGTCGACGGGCCGGGTTCGTGGGTACGTGGGTACCGCACGACGAGCGCGTCCCCGGCGGTCGGCCTCCGGTGCGCCCGTCAGCGGGTGCGCCGGCCTCCCGACGTCGCCTTGGGCCGCGGCGCCGGCGGCGCATCGTCGCTCTCGGCCGGGTCCCACGCGGTGAGGTCGGCGAGGCGGGGGTCGTTCGAGAAGACCTCGACCAGGGGCTGGCGCACGCCGACCCGCTTCTGGAGCCGCTCGACCTCCAGCTCCTGGTCCCAGAGCACCAGGGTCACGACGACACCCTCCTCGCCGGCGCGCGCCGTGCGCCCCGAGCGGTGCAGGTAGGCCTTGTGGTCCTCCGGCGGGTCGTAGTGGATGACCACGTCGATGCCCTCGACGTGGATGCCCCGGGCGGCCACGTCGGTGGCGACCAGGACGGGCAGCTTCCCGGCGGAGAAGTCCTTCAGCGCCCGCTCCCGCTGCTGCTGGCGGAGGTCGCCGTGGATGATGCCGACCTTCACGCCCTCCCGCTCGAGCTGCGCGGCCAGGCGGTCGGCGCCCCGCTTGGTGCGCGCGAACACCAGCGTCCGCTTCTGCGAGCGGGCCACGGCGGCGCACACCTTGGGCTTGTCCATCTGGTGCACCTTGAGGAAGCGGTGGGTCATCTCCTCGACCGTCGGCTGGTCGGAGTGGACCTCGTGGCGCACGGGGTCGCGCAGGTACGTCTTGACCACGTGGTCGATGTCGCCGTCGAGGGTGGCGGAGAACAGCAGCGTCTGGTGGTCGGACTCGACGCGGCGCAGGAACCACTCGACCTGGGGCAGGAACCCCATGTCGGCCATGCGGTCGGCCTCGTCGAGGACGATGATGGACACGCCGGCCACGCTGACCGCACCCCGCTCGCCCAGGTCGATCAGGCGGCCCGGTGTGGCGACGACGATGTCGGCGCCCTCCTTCACCGCCTTGATCTGGCGCTCCATGCTGGCGCCGCCGTAGACGGCGACCACCTTGCGGCCCCGCACGGCGGCCAGCGGCTCGAGGACCTTGGTCACCTGGACGGCCAGCTCGCGCGTGGGCACCAGCACCAGCGAGTCGGGCCGGCCGGGGGGCGACGTGCGGATGCGCTCGAGGAGGGCCAGGCCGAACGCCAGGGTCTTGCCGGACCCCGTCTTGGCCTTCCCGCACACGTCACGCCCGGCGAGGGCGTCCCGGAGGGTGAGGGCCTGGATCGGGAAGGGGTCGGTGATCCCCTGGGCAGCCAGTGCGGCCACCAGGTCGTCCGACACGCCGAGCGCGGCGAAGGTCGTCTGCAACGTCTGTCACTCCTGGTCTTCTGGGTGGGCCCCGCCTCGCACCCGAACACAGGAGGACATGAGGTGAGCCCGCGAGCAGCGCTCCCTGCGCGCTCACACCACCCAGCGTAGCGGACAGGGCGATTCCTCGTTGAAGATGCGGTGAACTGCTCAAATCCGGCCCGTTCGATGCCGACGAACACTGGGAAGATGGAGAGTCGCCTCGCTCGCCAGAAAGGCCGACCATGCGCATGCCTCCCCCCGGACAGCACGGACCGCAGCGACAGAAGTCACGGGCCAGCCGCTGGCAGATCGCCGGTGTCGTCGCCCTGTTCGTCGTCGTCCTCTTCGTCCTCTTCAACCTGCCCGGCGGGGCGTCCTCCAAGAAGAAGACCCCGGAGGTGACGCTCTCCGGCGCGGTCCAGGCCATCAAGGAGGGCAAGGTCGGCCGGCTCCACCTCAACGACGGGTCCCGCCGCGCCACCCTGATCCTGAACAACGGCACCGAGGTGCAGACCGCCTACCCCGTGGGCTCGGGGCCCGAGCTCACCAACACGGCCATCGAGTACGACGTCAAGGTCACGGCCTCGCCCAACAAGGCGGGCTCCATGTGGGGCAGCCTGCTCCTCAGCCTCCTGCCCGTCGGCCTCCTGATCGCCTTCTTCATCTTCTTCATGGGCCCCCGGATGGGCATGAACGTCGGCAAGCTCAACAAGTCGCGCCGTGAGCCCACCGAGGTGCCCGACACCCGCTTCGCCGACGTGGCCGGCGTCGAGGAGGCCGTCGCCGAGGTCAAGGAGATCGTCGAGTTCCTCACCGACCCCGACCGGTTCACCGCCGCCGGTGCCCGCATGCCGCGGGGCGTGCTGCTGGTGGGCCCCCCGGGGACGGGCAAGACCCTGCTGGCCCGGGCCGTGGCCGGCGAGGCCGGCGTGCCGTTCTTCGCCCTGTCGGGGTCCGACTTCGTCGAGACGTTCGTCGGCGTCGGCGCCTCCCGGGTCCGCCAGGTGTTCACCGCCGCCCGCAAGCACGGCCGGGCGATCATCTTCATCGACGAGATCGACGCCGTCGGCAAGGCCCGCAGCAGCCAGTCGAGCGGCAGCGGGAACGAGGAGCGGGAGAACACGCTCAACCAGCTGCTGGTCGAGATGGACGGGTTCAGCGACTCCGGCGTCATCGTGCTGGCCGCCACCAACCGGGCCGACGTCCTCGACGCCGCCCTGACCCGGCCGGGCCGCTTCGACCGGCGGGTGACCGTCCCCGCCCCCGACCGGGTCGGCCGCACCAAGATCCTGGAGCTCTACGCCCGGGAGCGCCGCCTGGACCGCGACGTCGACCTGGTCGCCCTGGCCCGCCGGACCCCCGGCCTCACCGGCGCCGACCTCGCCCTGCTGATGAACGAGGCGGCTCTGGAGGCGGCCCGCAGCGGCTCGCAGACCATCACCAACGCCCACCTCCAGGCCGCCCTGGCCACCGCCGTCATGGGCCGGGCCCGGGTGTCGGCCGTCGTCACCGAGCGGGACCGGCGGATCACCGCCTGGCACGAGGCGGGCCACGCCGTCGCCGCCCTGCTGCTCCCCCACGCCGACGATCCCGTGTCCGTCACCATCGTCCCCCGCGGCCAGGCCGGCGGCGTGACGTGGATGGGCGGCAACGACAACTCGTTCCTCACCCGATCGGAGGCGGAGGCCCGCCTGGTGGTCGCCATGGCCGGCCGGGCCGCCGAGGAGCACCACCTGGACGGCGACTTCACCCAGGGCGCGGCCAGCGACTTCGCCTCGGCCACGTCGCTCGCCCTCTCCATGGTCACCGAGTTCGGCATGAGCGAGCTGGGCCCCACCAGCCGGGCCACCTACGCCCAGCTGGGAAGCGGCCAGGCCGACCGCATCGGCGAGGCCGTCGACCGCCTCCTCCAGCAGGCCATCGACACCGCCCGCGACCTGATCGCCGCCAACGTCCCCCTGCTGGAGGACCTGGTGGCCGAGCTGCTCCGGGAGGAGACGGTCACCGGTGTGCAGCTGTCGGTGCTGGCCGGCCGCCACGGCCTGCTGTCCCCGGCCTACGCCGTCGACCGCCGCGAGCTGTAGGAGCGAGCGCCCCGGCGGGCCCGTCCCGCCCCGACCACCGGCCGGCCCGAGCGCGGGGCCGGCCGGTGGCGCGCCCGGGCTTCAGCCGCGGTCGAGGGCGGCCCGGAAGTCGGCGACCACGTCGCCGATCTCGTCGGGCGACGCGCCGTCCAGCAGGCGGCGCATCAGGGCGGAGGCGACGATCACGCCGTCCGCCTCAGCCGACGCCTCGACGGCGTGGTCCGGCGTGGAGACGCCGAAGCCCAAGAGCACGGGCTTGTCGGTGTGGGCCTTGAGCCGCTTGGCCAGCACGGCCCCCGAGGCGGCCAGGCTCCGGCGCTCGCCGGTGATGCCCATGACGCTCACCCCGTAGACGAAGCCGCGGGAGCGTTCGCACAGGCGGGCCAGGCGGTCGTCGGGGGTGACCGGCGACGCCAGGAGGACCGTCTCGACGTCCTCGCCGGCGGCCGCCGCCGCCCACGGGCCCAGCTCCTCGAGGGGGACGTCGGGGACGATGGCGCCAACGACGCCGGCCCGGCGGAGGGAGCCGGCGAAGCGCTCGTGCCCGGCCCGGTAGACGATGTTGTAGTAGGTCATCACCACGAGGGGGACGGGCACGTCGGCGGGCACGGCGGCCAGGACGGACGCCGGGGTGGTGCCCAGGTCGAGCGCCCGCTGCGAGGCCTCCTGGATGGTCGGGCCGTCCATCACCGGGTCGGAGAAGGGGATGCCGATCTCGACGGCGTCGGCGCCGGCGGCCGCCATGGCGGCCAGCACCTCGGTCCACCGCTCCCCCAGCCCGCCGGTGACGTAGGGCACGAGCAGCTTGGCGCCGGCGTCGCGGCGGGCCCGCAGGTGCGCCTCGAGGGCCCCCGTCACCGGTTCACCTCGCGCTGGCGCGCGCCGGCACCTGGCGCGTGGTCGCGAGGTGAACCGTCTTCATCACGTGCTCGGCGTCCTTGTCGCCCCGGCCCGACATGGTGACGAGCACGGTGGAGCCGGTGGGCAGCTCGGCGGTGCCGGCCGCCCGGATCACCCACGCCACGGCGTGGGCCGGCTCCAGGGCCGGGATGATCCCCTCGGTGGTGGCGAGCAGCTGGAGGGCGTCGAGCACCTCGGCGTCGGCGGCGGGGACGTAGCGGGCCCGGCCCACGTCGGCCAGGTGGGCGTGCTCGGGGCCCACGCCCGGGTAGTCGAGGCCGGCCGACACGGAGTGGGCCTCGAGGACCTGCCCGTGCTCGTCCTGGAGGAGCTGGGACAGCGAGCCGTGGACGACGCCGGGGATCCCGCGGCCGACCGCCGCGCCGCCGGCCGGCTCCACGCCCACCAGCCGGGCACCCGTGTCGACGAAGCCGGCGAAGGTGCCCGCCGCGTTGGACCCGCCGCCCACGCACGCCACCACGTAGTCGGGATCGGCACCGCCGAGCAGGGCGCGGCACTGGCCGCGCGCCTCGTCGCCGATGACCCGCTGGAGCTCGCGGATCATCCACGGGTAGGGGTGGGGGCCGGTGACCGAGCCCAGGCAGTAGTGGGTCGTCTCCACCGAGGCGACCCAGTCGCGCAGGGCCTCGTTGATGGCGTCCTTGAGCGTGCGGCTCCCCGAGGCCACGGGCCGCACCTCGGCGCCCAGCAGGCGCATGCGGAACACGTTGAGGGCCTGGCGCTCGACGTCCACCTCGCCCATGTAGACCACGCACTCGAAGCCGAACATGGCGGCGGCCGTGGCGGTGGCGACGCCGTGCTGGCCGGCGCCGGTCTCGGCGATGATCCGGTTCTTGCCCATCCGCTTGGCGAGCAGCGCCTGGCCGAGGGCATTGTTGAGCTTGTGCGAGCCGGTGTGCATGAGGTCCTCGCGCTTGAGCCAGATCTCGCGGCCGGCAAGCTCGGAGAGGCGCTCGGCGAGGTACAGCGGCGTCGGGCGCCCGGCGAAGTCGCGCAGCAGGCCGCCGAGGTGTGCCTTGTATCCGGCGTCGTCTCTGACCGCGACCCAGGCGACCTCGAGCTCGGCGAGCGCCGGCATGAGCGTCTCGGGGACGTACTGGCCGCCGTAGGGGCCGAAGCGATGCTCCACCCCGGCCTCGACGACCGGGCCGCGCTCGGTCATCGCGCCATCGTGGTGGCGACGGCGCTCATGACGCCTGCGCGAGCTCGGCGCCGCGGACGGCCTCGTGGAAGGCGTGCAGCTTCGCCGGATCCTTGCGGCCGGGCGCCGCCTCGGTGCCGCTCGCGACGTCGACGGCGAACGGCGCGGTCGCGGCGATCGCGGCGGCGACGTTGCCGGCGTTCAGCCCGCCGCTGAGGATGATCGGCGCCGCGAGCCTGGCCCGGCGCACGAGCTCCCAGTCGATCGTCTGCCCGGTGCCGCCGGGAACGCCCTCGACGTGGGCGTCGAGCAGCAGGAAGTCGGTGTGGTAGGCCGCCGCCGCCTGCAGCGTCGCGCGCGACTGCACGCGCACGGCCTTGATGACCTTCGCCCCGGTGCGGCGCGCGACCTCGCTGCAGAACACGGGGCCCTCGTCGCCGTGCAGCTGCACGAGCTCGAGCCCCGCCGCCTGCACGACGAGGTCGATCTCCTCCAGCCGCGCGTTGACGAAGACGCCCGTGAGGTGCACCGTGCGCCGCAGCGCCGACCCGATGATCTGCGCCTCGTCGAGCTCGCAGCGCCGCGGCGAGCCCGCCCAGAAGATCATCCCCAGCGCCCACGCCCCGGCCTCGGCCGCCCGGTGGGCGTCGTCGAGGTTCGTGATCCCGCAGTGCTTGATGCGCGTGGGCACGGGTTCATCGTAGAGCGGGCGGGCAGCCCGCCGCTCAGGACCCCGGCCGCCGCCCGAGCTTCACCGTCACCCGGCGCGTGCCATCGCGCCGGCGGCCTCCCGCTCGTCGGTGCCGCCGCGCAGGCCTGCCCGGGCGGCGGGCTCTCCCGCGCTCCACGATCTCGCGATGAGCGCCGCGACGGAGTGCGTGAGCTGGCTCAGGTCATCGTGTCGTCGGC
>DATLFN010000054.1 GCA_035540975.1 Acidimicrobiales bacterium | reverse complement strand
GGGGGGGGGGGGGGGGGAGATGGTGACCGACGAGTCGATGACCAACTGGCGGGCGAACGACAGCGGGGTGATGCGCGCCTCGTTGTACGACGACGTCACGTGGCCGGCGTAGCGGTAGGTGCTGGAGTGCTCGATGGTGATGCGCCAGCTCACGAGGTGGGCTCCGACGGCTCGCCCAGCCGCAGGCTGGGCCGCCATGCCACCGCCGCCGTCTGGCGGAAGAACCGGCTGGCGACGGCGGCGCTGGCGTCGGCGCACGAGCCCTGGAGGGCCTGGAGGTGGTCGGGCATGTCGCGGATCAGGTCGTCCACCGACTGGAACTCCAGCTGGGCCCGCGCCGCCCCCAGCACCCGGCGGGCCTCGTCGCTCAGCCCGCTGCGGCCGGCGCTGGGCCCGAGGTCGGCCAGGCACTGCTCGGCCACCGCCAGGGCGTGGAACGCCGACCGCGGGAAGAGCCGGTCGAGCAGGAGGAACTCGGCCACGAGGGACGGGTCCACCGCCTTGCGGTACGTGCGCAGGAACGCCTCGTGGGCCGAGCAGCAGCGCAGCGTGGTGATCCACTCGATCTGGCCCGACGGCTGGGTGAACCGGGCCAGCAGGAGCCGGGTCGTCATGTCGACGCGCTCCAGGCTGCGGCCGAGGACCAGGAACCGCCACCCGTCGTCCCGGCTCATGGTGGAGTCGGCCAGGCCGGCCATCATGCTGGCCCGCTCCTTGACGTGGCGGAAGAACCCGTGCGGCCCGGCGGTGGCTGCCCGCACCACGTGGGTCGACAGCGAGTTCTTGGTGGCGTTGAGGCACTCCCACATCTCCGACGACAACGCGTCGCGCGCACCGCGGGCGTTGTCGTGCGCCGCCGTCAGGGCGCCCACGATGGAGCTGGGGGAGACCGCGTCGAACGCCAGGGTGTCGAGCACCAGCTCCACGTCCACCGTCCCCTCGGGCGGGTGGACGCCCATCACCCCGAGCAGGGCGGTGCAGGCGTTCTCCTCGGCCACCGACGGGTCCTCCAGGAGGTGGTGGACGTGGACGTCGAGGATGCGGGCCACGTCCTCGGCCCGCTCGACGTAGCGGCCCACCCAGTAGAGCGACTCGGCGATGCGGCTCAGCACGGCGGCACTCCGGCCGACGGCGGATGGTCCTGCTGCTGCTGCTGCTGCTGGTTGGCCTGCGATGCCAGCGGGCCCGCCTCGGGCGGCCGGGCGTCGAGGCGGAGGGAGGAGGCGGCGGCGGCCGGCGCGGCGGGCTTGCCCACGGGGGGCTGGCGGCTGCCGGCCAGCACCCAGGTGTCCTTCGACCCGCCGCCCTGGCTGGAGTTGACGATGAGGCTCCCCTCGGGGAGCGCCACCCGGGTGAGGGCGCCCGGCACGACCCAGACCCGCTCGCCGTCGTTGACGGCGAAGGGCCGCAGGTCGACGTGGCGGGGCTGGAGCCGGCGGCCGACCTGGGTGGGCGACGTCGACAGCCTCATGACCTCTTGGGCGATCCACCCGCGCGGGCACCCGGCCAGCACGCCGGCCATGCGGTCGAGCTCCTCGGCGCTCGCCTGGGGCCCCATCACCAGGCCGTAGCCGCCCGAACCGTCCACCGGCTTGAGGACGACCTGGTCGAGCCGGCCGAGCACGTGCGCCAGCTGGTCGGGGTCGTCCAGGCGGTAGGTGTCCACGTTGGGGAGCACCGGCTTCTCGCCCAGGTAGTACTCGATCATGTCGGGGACGTAGGTGTAGACGAGCTTGTCGTCGGCGACGCCGTTGCCGACCGCGTTGGCGATGGTCACATTGCCGGCCCGGGCCGCGTTGAGGATGCCGGGGCAGCCCACGACCGAGTCGGTGCGGAAGTGGAGGGCGTCGAGGTAGGCGTCGTCCACCCGGCGGTAGACGACGTCCACCCGCTGCTCGCCCTCGGTGCTGCGCATGTAGACGACGCCGCCCTTGCAGATCAGGTCCCGGCCCTCCACCAGCTCCACGCCCATCTGGCGGGCCAGGAAGGCGTGCTCGAAGTAGGCGGAGTTGTAGACGCCGGCCGTCATCACGACCACCCTGGGCTCGCCCGTCCCCGTCGGCGTGGCCGCCCGCAGGGCCTCCAGCAGCCGCGCCGGGTAGCTGTCGACGGGGCGGACGCGATGGCCCTCGAACAGCTCGGGCATGACCCGGGCCATGGTGCGGCGGTTCTCGATGACGTAAGAGATCCCCGACGGGGTGCGGACGTTGTCCTCCAACACGCGGAACTGCCCGTCGCAGCGGATGAGGTCGATGCCGGCGACGTGGACGCGCACGCCGTTGGGCGGCTCGACGCCCACCGCCGGCCGCTGGAACCCGGTGGCCCGGGTGACGACGCGCCGGGGGACGATGCCGGCGCGGAGGATCTCCCCCGTGCCGTACACGTCGGCGAGGAACGCCTCCAGGGCCCGCACCCGCTGGGTGACGCCCGATTCCACCTCGGCCCACTCCTCGGCCGAGAGCACCCTGGGGACGAGGTCGAGCGGGAAGGGGCGGTCCTCGCCCTGGTGGGAGAAGGTGATGCCCTGGTCGCGGAAGGCGTGGTCACGGGCCGTGCAGCGGGCGACGAGCTCGTCGCCCGAGAACGCCTGGAGCGCCTGATGGAGGGCCTCGTACGGCGCCCGGGCACGGCCGGGCACGTCGAACATCTCGTCCCAGGCCGCGTCGGTGGCGTAGTCGTGGAGGAGGTCGCCCACCCGGGGAATCGTGCCACGTCGGGGTTACGACCCTGTTTCGCCGCTGACTCGGGGCGGTCAAGGGTGCCAAGATTCGGTCGTGTTCGTCCGGGTGGGCTGCGAGTTCCGGCACACGGCCGGGGCGCCGACCCCGTCGGTGTGGCAGGTGCGCCCGCGCCGCGACGGCCCGCACCGGCTGGTCGACGAGCGCTGGGAGGTGTCACCGGCCTGCGACCTCGCCGGGTACCTGGACCTGTTCGGGAACCGGTGCGACCGGCTGACGCTGCCGGTCGGGTCGAGCGTCGTCCGCTACGACGCCGTCGCCGAGGTGGCCGGCACGGTCGACGACGCCGACCCGGACGCCCCCCAGCTCGCGGTGGAGGACCTGCCCGACGAGACGCTCGTCCACCTCCTGCCGTCCCGCCTGTGCTTCCCCGAGCTGCTGGCCGCCGAGGCGTGGGCGCTGTTCGGGAGCGGGCCGGTGGGGTGGCGGCGGGTCCAGGCGGTCTGCGACTGGGTCCACGACAACGTCCGCTACGACGACGCCGACAGCACGCCTGCGACCACGGCCCTCGACGTGTGGGAGCGCCGGGCCGGCGTGTGCCGCGACTTCGCCCAGCTGGCCATCACCTTCTGCCGGAGCCTCAACATCCCCGCCCGCTACGTGTTCGGCTACCTGCCGGACGTCGGCGTCCCGCCGCCCGACTACCCGATGGACTTCTGCGCCTGGTTCGAGGCCCACCTCGGCGGCCGCTGGTGGACCTTCGACCCCCGCAACAACCAACGGCGGGCGGGCCGGGTGGTCATCGGCCGGGGCCGTGACGCCGTCGACGTCGCCATGCTCACCACCTACGGGGCGCCCGTCCTCGACCGGATGACCGTCTGGGCCGACGAGGTGGGCTCCCCGACGCTCTCCGACGCCGACGCCGGCGCCGGCGACCGCCGAGCCGGCTGATCGCCGGCGGAGCGCGGCGCCCGGGCCTCCAGGAGCGCCAGGTCGTCGAGAACGGTGCTGGCCATCACCGAACGGTCGTCGACCGGCGGGGCCGGGGCGCCGGGGGCGAGGAGGGAGGCGCCCACCGCCGCGGTGGCGGCGCGCACCAGGTCCCGCAGCTCGCGGGGCGGCGGGAAGTATTCGTCCTCGTCGCTGACCGACACCAGCTCGACGCCGGCGGTCGGGCCCAGGCGCTCGACGACGGCCCGCACCAGCTCCTCGGGCGCCGACGCACCGGCAGTCACCCCGACCGTGCCGGCCAGGTCGACGGGCACCTCGTCGGCCCCGTTGACCCGTACCACGACCGGGCAGCGCGACCGGGCGACCTTCTCCAGGGCCCGGGTGTTGGACGAGTTGGCGGACCCGATGACGACGACGGCGTCCGACCGGTCGGCGACGGCCTTGAGCGCCGCCTGGCGGTTGGTGGTCGCGAAGCACAGGTCGCTGCGGCCGGGCATCCACACGGACGGGAACCGGGAGGCGGTGGCGTCGCGCACGCCGGCCCACTCGTCCATGCTCAGCGTGGTCTGGGCCAGGAAGGCCACCGGGGTGTCGGGGCTCAGGTCGAGCGCCGCCACGTCGGCCTCCGTCTCCACCAGGCGCACCGACGCGGGCGCCACCGCCATGGTGCCGACCGCCTCGTCGTGGCCCTCGTGGCCGACGTAGACGACCGTGTAGCCCTTGCCCGACCGCACCTTCACCTCGTGGTGGACCTTGGTGACCAGCGGGCAGACGGCGTCCACCACCACGCCGCCGTTGGCCCGGGCCGAGGCGACCACCTCGGGCGCCGAGCCGTGGGCGCTGAGCATCACGGGCGAGCCGGGGGGCACGTCCGCCACGTCGTCGACGAACACCACGCCGAGCCGGCGGAAGCGGTCGACCACCACGGCGTTGTGGACGATCTCGTGGTAGCAGTACACGGGCGGCTCGAACACCCGGACCATCCAGGCCAGGGCCTTGATCGCCATCTCGACGCCGGCGCAGAAGCCGCGCGGAGCGGCCAGCAGCACGCGCTCGACCGGCATGGGACCAGGCTACGCGCCCCCGTCCGCGACGCCGGGCCGCGGGCCGTCGTCGTTCTCTGGACGCCCGGCGCCGCATTCCGGCGCTTTCCGTCCACAGAACGCCGCCACGGCGCCCGCCCCGGTCCGGGCCGCGGGCCCTCGGGCCGGTGCAGGTAGCCTGTGTGCATGTCGCTGCCTCGGGTGGTGGCCGTGGCCGACGGGTCACCGGCCGCCCGGGCCGACCTGCGCCCCGGCGACGAGATCGTCTCCCTCGGCGGCCAGGTGCCCCGTGATGTCATCCAGCTCCAACTGCTCACCGACGAGGCCGACCTGGACCTCGAGGTGAGCCGGGGCGGCCTCCACCTGTCCGTCGTGGTGGACAAGGAGGCGGGCGAGCCGCTGGGGGCCGAGCTGGCGTCGGCCCTTTTCGACCGGGTGCAGACCTGCGACAACCACTGCGAGTTCTGCTTCATCCACCAGCTCCCGCCGGGGATGCGCCGCAGCCTGTACCTGAAGGACGACGACTACCGGCTGTCGTTCCTCTACGGGAACTTCACCACCCTCACCCGCTTCACCGAGGCCGACCTGGAGCGGGTGGTCACCGAACGGTTGAGCCCCCTGTACGTCAGCATCCACGCCACCGATCCCGAGGTCCGGGCCCGCATGCTGCGCAACCGGCGGGGCGCCACCAGCCTGCGCTGGCTGCGGGCGCTGCTCGACGCCGGCATCGAGGTCCACGGCCAGGTCGTGGTGTGCCCGGGGGTGAACGACGGCGCCGTCCTGGCCGACACCCTGGCCGGGGTGCTGGACGAGTACCCCGAGCTGGCGACCGTGGCCGTGGTGCCGCTGGGCGTGAGCCGGTGGTCGCACGAGGCGGCCATGCGCCCGCACACCGCCGACGAGGCGGCCGCCGTCGTGGAGTGCGTGCACGAGTGGCAGCCGCGTTTCCTCGCCGTCCTCGGCCGGCGCCTGGCCTTCGCGGCCGACGAGTACTACCTCCTCGCCGGCCTGCCCTTCCCGGGGGCGGAGTCCTACGAGGGCTTCCCCATGCACGAGGACGGGATCGGCATGGCCCGCCTGATCGAGGAGCAGTGGCGGGACGGGCCCACGGCTCCGTCGATCGGGCCGGGCGACGGCGCCGCCGCCGTGCGAGGCGGGTTCTTCGCCTGGGTGGACGGCGCGCCCGCCGCGGGGTACCGCGCCCCGCGGGCGCCCGCCGGGCCGGTGACCCTCGTCTCGCGCCCGCGGCGCGAGGCGCCCGTCGCCGTGCTCACCGGCACCTACGGGGCCCGGGTGGTCGGGCCCCTGGTCGACGCGCACGGGCGGGACGACGTCCGGGTCGTGCCCGTGGCCAACACCTTCTTCGGGGGCAACATCGGGGTCACCGGCCTGCTGGTGGGGGAGGACCTGGCCCGGGCCCTGGCCGACCAGCCCGAGGGCCACCGCTACCTCCTCCCCGACGTGTGCCTCTCCGACGGCGTGTTCCTCGACGGCATGCGCCCGTCCGACCTGCCGCGGCCCGTCGAGGTCGTCGCCACCGACGGCCGGTCGCTGCGCCGGGCGCTGGCCGGCGCCCGCCGGTGAGCCGGCCCGCACCGGTGGCCACGGCGGTGGCCGGCCGCCCCGTCGTCGCCGTCGTAGGCCGCCCCAACGTGGGCAAGTCGACCCTGGTCAACCGCATCCTGGGCCGGCGCGAGGCGATCGTCGAGGAGCGCCCGGGCGTGACCCGGGACCGCAAGTCGGTGGACGCGGAGTGGAACGGCCGCCCGTTCACCCTGGTCGACACCGGCGGCTGGCTGGCCGGTGACGACCCCCTCGACCGCCAGGTCAGCGCCCAGGCCGAGCGGGCCGTGGCCGAGGCCGACGTGCTGCTGATCGTCACCGACGCCGCCGTGGGTGCGACCGACGAGGACGTCCAGGTGGCGCGCCTCCTGCGCCGGGCCGGGAAGCCGGCGCTGCTCGTCGCCAACAAGGTGGACTCCGAGCACCGGGAGTCCGACGCCTGGGCGCTGTCGCGCCTCGGCCTGGGCGACCCGTGGCCCGTGTCGGCCCTCCACGGCCGGGGCATGGGCGACCTTCTCGACGAGGTGGTGCGCCTCCTGCCGCCGCCCGACGAGGAGGCCCACGGCGGCGAGGCGCCGCCGGCCGACGGGGACGGCGAGGACGGGAAGGACGCGCCGAGCGTCGCCATCGTCGGCCGCCCCAACGTGGGCAAGTCGACGTTGTTCAACCGCCTGGTCGGCGACGAGCGGTCGGTGGTCCACGACCTGCCCGGTACCACCCGCGACGCCGTCGACACCCTGATCGAGACGGAGAGCGGACCGCTCCGCCTCATCGACACGGCCGGGATGCGGCGGCGGTCGAGGACGGGCGAGGGGCCCGAGTTCTACTCCCTCGTACGGGCGCTGCGGGCCATCGACCGGGCCGACGCCGCCGTGCTCGTGATCGACGCGTCCGAGGGGGTGACGTCGCAGGACCAGCGGCTGGCCGAGCGGGTGGACGCCGCCGGCAGCCCGGTGGTGATCCTCCTCAACAAGTGGGAGACGCTGGACGCCGACGGGCGGGCCGACGTGCTGGGCCAGGTCGCCGACCGCCTGTCGTTCCTGGGGTACGCCCCCGTGCTGAAGGTGAGCGCCCGGACCGGCCTCGGTGTGCACCGGCTGCTGCCGGCGCTGGACCAGGCCATCGACGCCTACCACCGCCGCATCCCGACGGCCGAGCTGAACCGGGTGGTGCAGGCGGCCCAGGCCGGCCACCCGTCGCCCGGGGGCCGGGTGCTGTACGCCATCCAGGGCGCCACCGACCCGCCCACGTTCACCCTGTTCGCCACCCGCGCCCTGCCCCAGCCCTACCTGCGCTACCTGGAGCGCAAGATCCGCGAGCACTTCGGGTTCGGCCCCACGCCCCTCAAGCTGCGGGTGCGGCGACGCGACGCGTGAGGCGCCGCCCCGAGGGGCGTCGAGGGCCGCCGGGCGCATCGGGGCGGGTAGCGTGACCGGCGCATGGTGAACCGACCCGTACTGCTGGTCGTCGCCGTGGGATGCCTGTTGGCCGCCGTCGTCTGGGGCCGCTCGGCCTTCCGGCTCGAGCGCGCCCTGCGCCGCATCTCGCACAGCGAGGGCGACACCGGCACCGGGACGGCCGCCGCCTCGCTCGGGTTCCGCAAGGAGCTCCACACCATGATCCTGTACGCCCTGCTGGGCCTGGGGATCGGGTTCAGCTCGTTGTCCGAGGACCCCGAGTTCGACATGCCGCTGGTCCTCCTGGCCATCCCGGTGATGCTGTCCCTGCGCTTCGGCCGGGAGATCCTGGCCGAGTCCCGCAACGCCGAGGACCGGTGGCTGCTGGAGCGGCGGGCCCGCGAGGTGCTCAACCAGCAGAGCGAGCTGACGCCGATGCGGTGGTCGGCCCGGCTGGCCCCCGACGACCTCCCGGTGATCCAGGGCTTCGAGGTGGCGCACCTCTACGTCCCCGGGATGGGCGCCATGGCGGGCGACTTCTACGACCTGTTCCCGAACGGGCCGACCCGGCTGGCCGCCGTCATCGGCGACGTCGCCGGCCACGGCATCGAGCCGTCGATCACCGCCTTCCAGGTGAAGTACCTGCTGCGGGTGTTCCTCCGCCAGTACCGGGACCCGGCCCAGGCCATCGAGGAGCTCAACATCGTGCTCTCCGCCCAGGGCCGGCCCGAGGACCTCGTGTCGTTGTGCACGGTCGTGTTCGACCAGGCGGCGGCCACCCTGCGCTTCGCGTCGGCCGGCCACCCGCCGGCGTGGGTGTGGCACGACCGCGAGGTGCGCCCGCTGCGCGCGACGGGCCCGCTGCTCACCCTCGACCCCAAGGGCTCGTACTTCAGCCGGGAGATCGACCTCGACCCGGGCGACGTCCTCCTGCTCTACACCGACGGGCTCACCGAGGCGCGCTCGGGCGACCAGCTCTTCGGCGAGGAGCGCATCGCCCAGATCCTGCGCCGCGACCCCGGGGAGGACCTGGAGACGCTGTGCAAGACCCTGCTGGAGGCGGCGAGGGACTTCGCCTCGGAGCCGCTGAGCGACGACGTCGCCATCCTCGCCATCCGCAGGACCTGACCGAAGTGGCCGGCCCGACGTCCAGCGACGACCTGCGGCGGGCCGCCGAGCGGGCCCGGCGCGGCAACCTCGACAAGGGCGCCGACCGCCTGGCGGCCGCCGGCAAGCTGTTCGTGCGGGACCGCGTCGCGATGCTCGTCGACGAGGGCTCGTTCGTGGAGGACGGCCTGCTCGCCAACGCCGCCGCCGCCGACCTGCCGGCCGACGGCGTCGTCACCGGCCGGGGCAGCGTCGACGGGCGGCCGGTGTGTGTGATGGCCAACGACTCCACGGTGAAGGCGGGGTCCTGGGGGGCGCGGACCGTCGAGAAGATCGTCCGCCTGAGCGAGTACGCCTTGGCGCACGAGCTGCCGGTGTTCTGGCTGGTGGACTCGGCGGGCGCCCGCATCACCGACCAGGTGGAGCTCTTCCCGGGCCGCCGGGGCGCCGGGCGCATCTTCTACAACCAGGTGCGCCTCTCCGGCCGGGTGCCCCAGGTTTGCTGCCTCTTCGGGCCCTCGGCCGCCGGCGGCGCCTACATCCCGTCGTTCTGCGACGTGGTCTTCATGGTGGAGGGCAACGCGTCGATGTACCTCGGATCGCCCCGCATGGCCGAGGTGGTGGTGGGCGAGCGGGCGACCATCGAGGAGATGGGCGGCGCCCGCATGCACGCCACCGTGTCGGGGTGCGGCGACAACCTCGCCCCCGACGACGCGGCGGCCATCGAGATGGCCCGCCGGTGGTTCTCGTACGTGCCGACGTCGTGGCGGGAGGCGCCGCCCGCCGCCGACCCGGCGCCGCCGGCCACCGTGCTGGCGGCGTCGATGATCCCCGAGTCCGACCGGGCCGGCTACGACATGCACACCGTCGTCGAGGCGCTGGTGGACGACGGGTCGCTGTTCGAGGTGAAGCCCCTGTGGGCCACCGAGGTTATCGTCGCCCTGGGCCGCATCGAGGGACGGGCCGTCGGCGTGGTGGCCAACAACCCGGCCCGCAAGGGCGGCGTGCTGTTCGTCGACTCGGCCGACAAGGTGGCGCGCTTCGTGTGGTGGTGCGACGCGTTCAACCTCCCGCTGGTGTTCCTGGCCGACGTCCCCGGCTTCATGATCGGGACCCAGGTCGAGCGCCAGGGGATCATCCGCCACGGCGCCAAGATGATCACCGCCGTCGCCGAGGCGACCGTCCCCAAGATCTCGGTGATCGTGCGCAAGGCCTACGGCGCCGGCCTGTACGCCATGGCCGGTCCCGCCTTCGAGCCTGACGCGTGCATCGCCCTGCCCTCGGCCAAGATCGCCGTGATGGGCCCCGAGCCGGCCGTCAACGCCGTGCACGCCCGCCACATCGCCGCCCTCGGGGACCCGGCCGAGCAGGCTGCGTTCGTGGCCCAGAAGCGGGCCGAGTACGAGGCCGACGTCGACCTGCTGCGCCTCGCCTCGGACCTCGTCATCGACGCCGTGGTGGCACCCGAGGACCTGCGGTCGGAGATCGCCGCCCGGCTGGCCACGGCCGAGGGCAAGGACCGTCACTTCTCCGAGCGCCACCACGGGGTGCCCCCGGTATGACGCCCGACGCCGTGCGCATCCGCGAGGTCGGGCCGCGCGACGGCCTCCAGGTGGAGGCGCCCGTCCCCGTCGCCGACCGCATCCGGCTGATCGAGGCCGTGCTGGACGCCGGCGTGCGCCACGTCGAGGCGGCCGCCTTCGTGTCGCCGCGCGCCGTGCCGGCCATGGAGGGCGCCGCCGAGGTGATGGCGGGGCTGGAGCGCCGCCCGGGCGTGGCCTACGCCGTGCTGGTTCCCAACCTCACCGGCGCCGAGCGGGTGCCGTGGTGCGACGAGGTCACCTTCGCGATCTCGGTGTCGCCCGAGTACAACCGTCGCAACGTCAACCGGACGGTCGGGGAGTCGGTGGCCGAGGCGGGACGGGTGGCGGCGGCGATGGGGGAGCGGGGCGTGCCGGTGGACGCGGTGATCTCCTGCTCCTTCGGGTCGCCCTTCGAGGGGGACGTCGCGCCCGACGACGCCCACGCCCTCGGCCGGCGCCTGCTCGACGCCGGCGTCTCGTCGCTGACCTACGCCGACACCACCGGCATGGCCACCCCCCGCCGGGTCGCCGACCTGCTGGCGGTGACCGGGCCCGACGTCGGCCTGCACCTCCACGACACGCGGGGCACCGCCCTCGTGAACGCCTACGCCGCCCTGGAGGCCGGCGTGCGCCGGTTCGACACCGCCGTCGGGGGCCTGGGCGGGTCGCCGGCGGTGACCGGGACGGGAGGCGGGGCGGGCGGCAACCTGGCCACCGAGGACCTGGTGCACCTCCTCGACGACCTGGGTGTCCAGACGGGGATCGATCTCGAGCGGCTGCTGGCGGCCAGCCGGATGGTGGCCTCGCTGGTCGGCCACGGTGTCCCCAGCCGGGTGGCGGCGGCGGGCCCGAGGGGCCGGCCGGCGGGGCCGTAGACTGGCCGGCAGCGTGCCGTGGTGCGAGGAGTGCGACCGGTTCGTCACGCCGACCAGCCTCGGCGATGGCGGTGCCTGCCCCAGGTGCGGCGTCGCCGTCGAGGTTCCCGGCCTGGCTGGCGGTGCCGAGGAGGACGTGGCCGTCCCCTGGCACTTCAAGCTGCTGCTGGTGGCGACCGTGCTCTACCTCGGATGGCGGGCCGTGCAGGGCGTCGCCTGGGTCGTAGCCCACCTCTGAGCCCCCCCGGACGGAGTTTCGGTCGCGTACCCGTACCCTGAGGAATGTCGGCCGTCCGGCCGACGCGATCCGGGCGGGACACGGGAGACGGGGGAACGGGAGATGGGGAAGACGGCCAGGTCACGGCTCGTCGCGACGTTGGTGGCCGGCGCCCTTGCCGCCACCGCCTGCTCGGGCGGTGGGGGCACGGAGGGCGCCGGGGCCGGTTGCGCGGCCCGGGCCGGCGAGCGGGCGGCGAAGGCCGTCCTGCGCTGCACCGAGGGCTCGATCGGATTCGTGGAGACCGAGGTCTCGTCGGGGACGGGCGTGGTCGTGGAGGTGGAGGGCAAGCGCTACGTGCTCACCAACGAGCACGTGGTCGACCCGTTCGACGCCGCCGACGTGACCGTGGGCGCAGCGACGTTCGAGGACCTCCCCGTCGTCGGCGTCGACATCTCGGCCGACGTCGCCCTCCTCGGTCCGCTGACGGGCCGGGACCTGCCCGCGCCGCTGGCCCTGGCCGACGGGACCGGCCTGGAGCGGGGCGACGACGTCTTCCTCGTCGGGTTCCCGGGCGAGGCCAACACCGACGACCTCGAGGTGACCATCGCCTCGGGGATCGTGTCGCGCCTTCGCGACGTCAAGGAGTTCGCCCAGACCTACATCCAGACCGACGCCACCATCGCCGGCGGCCAGTCCGGGGGGCCGCTGTTCGACGGGGACGCCAACCTGGTCGGCATCTCCGGCCTGGCCTTCGCCGAGGGCGAGTTCGCGCTGGCGCTGGCCGGTCGGGACACGGCGGAGGCGGTGGAGCGGATCCTGGCCGGCGACGGCGACGAGTACCTGTCGTTGCCGGGCGGCGCCCACACCGGCGGCCGTGCCGGTGCGGCCGGTGCGACCAGCGGCACGCTGAGCATCTTCGACGGCAGCGACGGGCAGGTGCTGTTCCTGCCCGCCGCCGGCGGAGACCGGACCTGGAACCTCACCGTCGACATGTCGGCGCGCCCGGTCGTCACGGTCGGCACCATGGCGGGCGACGAGCCCCTGGCGGTCAGCTCCAACGCCGAGGCCGTCCAGGGGGAGATCTCCCGCCGGCTCGCCAAGGCCCGCGGGGGGCGGCCCGACGCCCTGCCCGACCCCGAGGCGGCGGGGCACGACCCGAAGATCGCCGCCCGGGAGACCCGGCCGGGGACCTTCGCCATCCCCGTGAAGGCCGACGAGTCGGCGCTGGTCTTCGTCGCCGTCCCGCTGACCGACCGGCCCGTCACGGTCGGGTGGACGTCCGACCTGCCGCTCGTCGCGGCGTCGCGCCCGGTCACCGAGAAGCGCCTCGACGTGGGCGGCACCCTCGACGGGATCGTAGGCGGGCTGGACACGTCGATCGACGTCATGGTCGACCTCGCCGCCGGCCAGCGGGTCCAGCTCCACGCCCGGTCGCCCCAGGGCGACCCGGGGTTCGCGGTGTACACCCCCGGGACCAGGCTCGACCACCTCACCGCCGCCGATCCCGAGGGGGCGGGGGTCGAGGTGTTCGACGACACCGACGACGGCCTGCTCGGCCTGGACGCCAAGACGACGTTCGAGGCGGAGAAGTCGGGCACCTACCGCTTCCGGCTCTACAACAACGAGTACACGTCGATCCACGTCCGGTTCTCGGTGGTCGACTGCGCCGGCAGAGACTGCGACGCCACGAAGCCGACCACCTGACCCGGGCGCTACCATGCGGGCGCCGCGGGCTGTGGCGCAGCTTGGTTAGCGCGCTTGACTGGGGGTCAAGAGGTCGGGAGTTCAAATCTCCCCAGCCCGACGGGAAAACCGCAGGTCAGGGCCGGTGTCGCCAGACACCGGCCCTTGGCGGCTCAGACCCGAACCGCCGTTGGCGACGAGCCGGGTTCCCTTCGTGCGGCAAGAGCGGGCGATATTCGCCCATCCTTGCCGCACGAACGACGCCGCCCACCGGGGGAACCTCCCGGCGCCACACCTATCTGGACTCCGCGGGTAGGTGTCCGAATCATCCATTGCAACGGAATCGACGTTATAGGACAATCCGTGCGTCGCCCCCGCCCGCCAGCGGGGGGAAGACGACGGACAGCCCCGGTACCGAGCGTCGCCGATCGGGGCCGGGGCTGTTCTCGTCGAACCGTGCTCGAGCGTCCCCGCCACCCCGGCGGGTCGTGGCGCCGCGCGTCGACCCGGCGACAGGGGCCGCGCCCACCTCGGCCCCTGTCGCCCCTCCCTCCATCGCCTGCTCCCGGCGTCCCGACCGGTACTCAGATGGCACACTCGCCGGGTGAGGTCGTCGCTCGCCCGCCTGGTCGTCGCCGCGTCCGTGGCGGCCTGCTCCCCGACCAGCGAGGAGACGGTGCCCGACGACGCTCCGGTGGAGACGACCACCCCGACGACCACGGCGTCGACGGCCGCCGCGCCCCTCGGTCCCGACGCCGTCCGCCTGGAGGAATACGGCGTCCCGGCCGGGTCGCGGCCCCACGACGTCGCCGTGGCGGCAGACGGCCGGGTCTGGTACACGGCCCAGGGCTCCGGCGAGCTCGGACGGCTCGACCCGGCCACCGGCGGAGTCGAGGAGGTCGACCTGGGCGACGGGTCGAGGCCGCACGGCGTCGTGGTCGGGCCCGACGGGGCGGCCTGGGTGACGGACGGGGGGCTGGACGCCGTGGTCCGCGTCGACGGCTCCTCGCTCGACGTGCGGACCTACCGGCTGCCGGCCGGACGGGGCGATGCCGACCTCAACACCGCCGTGTTCACGCCGGACGGCACGCTTTGGTTCACCGGCCAGGCCGGCGTCTACGGCCGGCTGGTGCCGCCGGACGGGAGGGTCGAGGTGTTCGATGCGCCCGGCGGCCGCGGCCCCTACGGGATCACCGCCACCCGTGACGGCACCGTGTACTACGCCTCGCTGGCCGGCAGCCACGTCGCCCGGGTCGACCCGCGCACCGGCGCGGCGACGGTGCTGGAGCCCCCGACCGCCGACCAGGGCACCCGGCGGGTCTGGGCGGACTCGAAGGGGCGGGTGTGGTCGAGCCAGTGGAACGCCGGGCAGGTGGCCGTCCACGACCCCGCCACCGGGGAGTGGCGGGAGTGGCGGCTGCCGGGGGACCGGCCGCAGGCGTACGCCGTGTTCGTCGACGACGGCGACGTGGTGTGGCTGAGCGACTTCGGCGCCAACGCCCTCGTGCGCTTCGACCCGGCGACGGAGCGGTTCACGTCGTTCGCCCTCCCGAGCACGCCGGCGGCCGTGCGCCAGATCGCCGGGCGGCCGGGCGAGGTGTGGGGCGCCGAGTCCGCAGCCGACAAGCTGGTGGTGGCACGCACGGGCGGATGACGGTCGTCAACGGCGCCTTCGCCGCGAACCACGCCGACCGCCACCACCAGCGGCGGCGCTCCTGGCACGAAGCGCCACAGTCCGAGGTAAAGCGACCGACCGCTCATTCGCGGCGCAGTTCGCGCCGATGACCTCACTGTGCAGTCCCGTCACCCCCGACCTGGCTCGCGCCACTGGCCCGTCCACCCCGAGCTGGACCGGTTCCTCGCCGAGGTCGACACCCTGCTGGCGCCGTCGAGCACCCCGGCCGACCGCCTCCCGGTGACCTGGCCGCCCCCGGCCATCCGCCGGACGCTGTTCCCCTACGGCGTGTTCACCTCGCGGGCGCTGTTCCGCCACCGCTGACGACGGCCGGGCCGCCGCTCCGGGCCCGGCTGGGCTCAGTAGCCCAGGGCGGCGTCCACCACGCCGGCGAGCGGCAGGCCCGACCGGTAGCGCTCCACGTTGTCCCGCACCCGCCGGGCGAACAGGGGCTCGGCCATGGCCGGCGTGTTCGCCACGTGCGGCGTGACCAGGCAGTTGTCGAGGTCCCAGAGCGGATGGCCGGGAGGGAGCGGCTCGGGGTCGGTCACGTCGAGGGCGGCGCCGCCGATGGCACCACCGCGCAGGGCCTCGACGAGGGCGCCGGTGTCGACGTGCTCGCCCCGGGCGACGTTCACCAGCCACGCCTCGGCGTCCATCCGGTCCAGTGCGTCGACGCCGACGATGCGCCGGGTGTCGGGCGTCAGCGCCAGGGCGAGCACGACGAGGGCGGCGCCAGGCAGCGCGTCGAGCAGCCCGTCGGGCCCCACGACCCGGGTGGCCCCGAAGACCGGTCCCGGGTTGCGCCGGACGACGGTCGCCTGCACCCCGAAGGGGGCGAGGAGGCGCAGGAGGGCCTCGGCGATCCCTCCACCGCCGAGGACGGTGACCCGGGCACCCTGGAGGCGCCGGCCGGCGGCGCCGCCCCAGGCGCGGGCGCGGGCGCGGCTGGGCAGCGCACGCAGCCCGGCCAGTCCGAGGGCGAGGGCGTGCTCGGCCACCGGCTCGGCATAGGCACCCTTGGCGCTCGTCCACACCCGCGCCCCGTCGAGCACGCCGGCGAAGCGGTCCACGCCGGCGAACGGGAGCTGCACCCACCGGACGGCGGGCGCCCGGTGGAGCAGGGCGGCGAGGCCCTCGGCGTCGAGCGGGTCGGTCCACACGACGGCCTCGGCCTCGGCCGCGTCGACGACCGACCCGCCGCCGGCCCGGACGGCTTCGAGCACCGACGGCGGCGCCGTGGGTGCCACGGCGCAGCCCACCGCGGCGCCGGGCGCACCCCGACGGGGATGCGGCTGCGTCTCCACCGGCCGCAGCATGCCGCGGCCGGCACCCTTCAGGGGCGGATGGCGGGCACGGGGGCGGGCGTGTGGCCCGGTCTGCGGCGGACGACCTCGGCCCGTAGCAGCCCGCGGACGGCGGTGGCCGTCTGCGGCTTGGCGAAGTAGTAGCCCTGGGCGATGTCGCACGCCATGGCGGAGAGGTCGGCGAGCTGCTCGGCCGTCTCCACGCCTTCGGCGACCACCGTGAGGCCGAGGGCGTGGGCGAGCTCGATGAGGCCGGTGATGACGGCCCGGTCCCGGGGATCGGGGCCCAGGCGGCCGACGAACGACCGGTCGATCTTGAGGATGCCCACGGGCAGGAGGTGCAGGTAGCTGAGAGCGGAGTAGCCGGTCCCGAAGTCGTCGATGGCCACCACCACGCCGAGGCCATGGATGCGGCGGATGGCCTCGGTGGCACCGCGGCTGTCGTCGACGAGGGCGCTCTCGGTCACCTCGATGCACAGCTGGGACGGCCGGATGCCTGCTCCGGCGATGGCGTCGTCGACGTCGTCGAGGACCCCCGGCGACCGCAGCTGGTGCGGCGACAGGTTGACCGACATGACGAAGTCGGAGTCGACCAGGCCCTCGGCCGTCCACGCCGCGACCTGCCGGCACGCCTCCTCGAGCACGTAGCGGCCGAGGGGCACGATGAGGCCGGTCTCCTCGGCCAGGCCGATGAACTCGTCGGGGCCGACCAGGCCGCGACCGGGCCGCTCCCAGCGCACCAGCGCCTCGGCGCCGATGACGCGCAGGCCGTCGATGCGGATGTTGGGCCGGTAGTGGACGCGCAGCTCGCCCCGCTCGAGGGCCCGGCGCAGGTCGTTCTCGGTCTCGAGGCGGGCGACGGCCCGCTCCCGCATGGGGTTGTCGAACACCACGCAGCGGGCCCGACCGTGCGCCTTGGCCTCGTACATGGCGGCGTCGGCGTCGCGGACCAGGCTCCGCGGGTCCTCGTCGGGGTCGCCGGTGACGGCGACTCCGATGCTGGCGGTGAGGTAGATGTCCTCCCCCCGCAGCAGGAACGGCTCGGCCAGGCTGGCGGCCAGCCGCTCGGCGACCTCGGCGGCCTGGGCCTCGTCGTGCACGTCCTCGCAGACGACGACGAACTCGTCGCCGCCGAAGCGGGTGGCGGTGTCGCCCGCCCGCAGCCCCGCCTCGATGCGGCGGGCCGCCGAGATCAGCAGCTCGTCACCAGCCTGGTGCCCGAGGGAGTCGTTGACCACCTTGAAGCGGTCGAGGTCGCAGAACAGCACGGCCACGCCCCCCGGCCGGCGCCGCAGGCGGCGCAGGGCGTGGGACAGCCGGTCCAGCATCAGCATGCGGTTCGGCAGGCCGGTGAGGGGGTCCTGGAGGGCCTGGGCCCGCAGCTCCTCGATCAAGTGGGTGTTGTGGAGCGCCGAGCCGACGTGGTTGGCGAACGTGGTGAGGACCTGGAGCTCGCGCCGGCCCAGGCGGACGACCCCGCGGAAGCCGACCCGGAGCGTGCCCAGGCACCCGCGCTGGCTGAGCAGCGGGGGCGATGGCGCACGCCTCCAGGCCGTGGGCCTCCAGGTCCTCCCGCAGCCGCCCGGGCGCCTCGACGGCCACCACCTGGAACGCCTCGCGCTCGCTCACGACACGCGGCCAGAACGCCCCGGCCAGGGCCAGCGGCTCGCCGACCGTCTCGTGCACACCGCCCGTGCCGTTCCAGCGGTAGACGACGGCCTGGTGGCCCGCCTCCCCGTCGACGACGACGAGCTCCACGAACTCGGCCCCGAAGAGGGCGGGCGTGCGCTCGATCACCACCCTGGCCACCTCACCGGGCTCGGTGCGCAGGAGGTCGCGCGACGTGGTCTGGAGCACCTGCCACGTGTCGCGCTCGTTCATGGCGCCCAGGTAGCTCCGGTAGACCGCGTAGAGCATGGCCACCAGGGCCGGGAAGACGACGAGGGTTCCTGGTGCGCTGGAGAGGGCGACGAGGAGGATGCCCGCCGTGGTGTTCCCGGCCCACACCAGGGTGTTGAGGAGCAGGCCCTTCCGGTACACGCTCAGCAGCGGGATGCCCTGCGAGAAGGCGACGGCGGCCGAGACGGTGAGCCCGTTCCACACGAACAGGGCGAAGGCGGCGACGGCGAGGCCGGCCCACAGCCGCGAGTCGCCGGCGGGCCGGCCGGCGGGGACGACGGCGTTCAGCACGGCCCCCGCCACCAGCACCTCGGTGGCGATGGAGAGGGTGTTGAAGGCGATCTTCACCGGGGGCCGCCGGGCGGCCAGGTGGGCGCCGGCCACGGCGATGGGAGCCAGCAGCCGCAGCCACGGCCCCGGGACGAGCACCAGGCCGACGACGGCGGCGGCCTCCGACCAGGTGAAGGACTGGTGGTTGTGCCCGAAGCGGATGCGCAGCAGGCACGTGTCGCCGGCCACGAACAGGGCGGCCACCAGTGCGAGTCGCCACAGGGCCGGCACGCCACCGGCGATCGCCGCCGGTACCGCCGTGGCGACCGACACGGCCCCCGCCCCGAGCACGAGGGCGAGGAGGAGCCGGAAGCGCAGGGGCGAACGGCTGCCCGAGGAGGCGGCGGGGCCGGGCCCGCTGCCTCCGTTGGCCGCCGCGCCGCCCGGCCCGCCCGTCGTGGTTCCGCTGCCGGCCACGTTCAGACGGCCCTCACGCCTGGGGCGCGGGACCCGGCGCGCTGGTCCTCGGAGACCTCACCGGGGAGGCGCTGGCCGGCCGCCGGCCGGGGGCCCCAGAAGGCGTTCAGGAAGCCTGCATCGACATCCTCGTAGGTGACGCTCGTAAAGTCGTCGTACTCGGCAGTGGTCCACTCGGTGCCCGTCCAGCGGGTGCCGGTCCAGCGGGTGCCGGTCCACCGGGTGCCCGTCCAGCGGGTGCCGGTCCACCGGGTGCCGGTCCAGGCCACCGAGCCGGCCCACGAGCTGCCCGTCCACTCGCCGCCGGTCCAGCGGGTGCCGTCCCACAGGGCGTCGGTCCAGGCCGCGCCCGTCCAGCGGGTGCCGGTCCAGCGGGTGCCGGTCCACTCGGCGCCCGTCCAGGCGTCGCCCGTCCAGCGGGTGCCGGTCCAGTCGGCCGGGGACCACGGCTCGCAGCGGACGTCGATCTCGCCGCGGATCAGGTCGACGACGCCGTCGGGCTCGCAGTCGGTCTCCACGTTGGCACCGGCACGCGATGCCTCGATGGAGCCGAGGCCGCCGGCCGTGGGCGTCTGCCAGGTGGCCGGGCCGGGGTCGGTCGCGGCCAGCGACCGGGCGACGCCGAGCCGGAGCCGGCCCGCGCCCTGGGCGGTCGCCGCCGGGCCCGCCATGGGGGACCCGGAGCGGGTGAGCACCGACTTCACCTGGTCGGGCGTGAGGTGCGGGCGCTCGGCCAGGAGGAGAGCGGCGATGCCCGAGGTCACGGCGGCGGCCTCCGAGGTGCCGCTGCCCCTGATGTAGCTGGGGGCGACGGTGGCCTTCGGGTAGCTGGCCTCGATGTGCGACCCGAAGGAGCGGGTGGCGGTGAGCAGCCGGCCGGGGGCGACGAGGTCGGGCTTGGCGAGGCCGGCCGCCGTCGGGCCCCGGGACGACCACGACGGCACGGAGTCGTCGGCGGGGTCGGTGTTCTGCTTGTCGTCGAAGGCGCCGGCGGTGACCACGAGCGGGTCGTCGGCCGGCTTGACGATGGTGCCCGCCTGCGGTCCGGAGTTGCCGGCGGCGGTGACGACGACGATGCCCTCCTGCCACAGCCGCTGAACGGCGTAGTTGAGCGGGTCGATGGCGGGGTCCTGCCTGGAGGCGGTGCCCCACGACAGGTTCATCACGCGGATGTTGAACTGGGTGCGGTAGGCGGAGATCCAGTGCATGGCCTGGAGGATGGTGGAGACGTCGACGACGCCGTTGCGACCGGCCACCTTCACCGACACCACCGTCGCAGCGGGGGCCACGCCGGTGAAGGCGCCGCCGGTGCGCGAGGCCGAGTCGGCGCCGTTGCCGGCGACGATGCCGGCCATGACGGTGCCGTGGCCGTGGGTGTCGACGGTCGAGCCCTCGCCCGAAAGGTCGGGGCCGTGGACCAGGCGGCCGTCGAGGTCCCGCACGTTCGAGACGCCGGTGTCGAGCACGGCCACGCCCACGCCGGCGCCCAGGTTGCCGGCGGCCCACGCGGACGTCGCCTCGGAGGTCTTGGCGAAGTTGGACGCCGTGGTGGCCTCGTCGAACGTGAAGTCCTCGAAGCGCACGCGGTGGTTGACGCTCACCGACAGGACGGCCGGCGACGCCGCCACGGTGGCGACCTGGGGCCCGGTGAGCGCCGCCTGGTAGCCATGGACGAGGTCGAGCTCGGCGTCGACGGCGGCACCCGTCCCGGTGATGGCGAGCCGGGCCTCGGCGCCGCGCCCGGGGACGGCCTGGACGAGCATCGACCGTTGGGCATCGTCCGCCAGGTCGACCCCGGGCTCCACCTTGGTCCCCGCGTCGGCGGAGAGCCAGCGGATGCCGGGCGGCCCGTCGGCCGGGCCGACGGCCGGGAGGGCGCCGACGGCCGCGATGACCGCGGCGACGACGACGGCGAGCCAGATCACGGCGTTGCTCCGGCCCGGCCGCCGGGCGCGCCCGGTCGCCCTCCCCGGCACCGCCGCACAGCCCTGGCTCCCGATCGGCATCGATGGCACCTTCCGCTCGTCCTGGATCGACGGACGGCGGGTTCGCCACTGGCTCCCCGCCGGGCCAGGCGACCAGGTACAGCCCGGCGGATCGATGCCTCGTCCTGCCACTGACGGTGGCGTCAAGCTCCTTCGGCGGCCGCGCCGTGGCCATGATGACCATTTCGGGGGACTAGTCAGACCCCCATGGGCTTCGCCCGCCACGACGGATGAGAATGGTGCGTGCTCGGCCAAGCTCGGCTTTCCTTGGTGCAGCAAAGCCCGATAGTCAGACTGATGCGGGGGCCTTCTCGGCACCACGAAGTGTTCACTGC
>DATLFN010000053.1 GCA_035540975.1 Acidimicrobiales bacterium | reverse complement strand
GTCCTCCTCCTCCGCCTCCGCCCCCGGCCGCCGCTCCGCCCCCTCCGCCGGTGGCGGCGAGGCGGGCCGAGCACCGCCCGGCACCCGTCTCGGCGCCCGACCCGTCCCCCGGGAAGCGGCGCCTCCAGGCCGACGTCACCGCCGGCGACCGGCTCGTCACCTCCGCCTTCGTGGCGGGCACCGTGCACCACGTGGACGTCTCCGTCGGGCGCCAGGCCGCCATCCACGCCGGGGAGGCCTTCCCCGCCGTCGCGATGCCCGAGGACGTCGACCGCATCCGGCTCACCGTCCGCTTCGCCGCCCACGGCACGGTCCAGGAGGGCACGATCCTGCTGCCCCGCGACGAGAGCCGCGAGTCCTCCGCCGCCTCGTTCGAGCTCCACGTGCCGCCCGGCGCCAGGCAGGTGTCGGCCCTCGTCGTCGTCTACCTGGGCACCGAGGTCCTCCAGGGTGCGGTCCTCAGCGGGCCGGTGGTGGCGACCCTCGCCGACGAGGCCGGCTTCGCAGGAGCCATCACGCTCGACGTCGGGGCCTTCGTGAAGGACCTCGTCCCGGCATCGACATCGGCGGCCACCGCCAGTGTCGTCGCCGACGCCTCGACGGCGGTGGCGTCGTCGCCGGGTGGGACCGTGGCCATCGACGTCTCGGCGCTCCGCGACGAGGTCGCCGACCTGGCCGAGCGCATCGACGGCGGGGCGGAGCTGCTGTTCCAGGGCGACGAGGCAGAGGTGGAGCGGCTGTTCCGGGACCTCGCCCTCCACGGCCGGCGCCTGCGGTCCGTCGTGGCCGAGCAGCTGGGCGCCGACCTGTGCGCGGCGACCCACCTCCAGGTGGTGACGCTGTCGGCCGGCGCCTTCCTGCCCCTCGAGCTGGTGTACGACGGGCCGCAGCCGACGTCCAGGTCCAAGTTGTGCCGCCAATGGCGGGAGGCGGCGCAGGCGGGGACGTGCACGGCCTGCTCGCCGAAGCCCCGGATGAGGTCGCCCAGGGTGTGCCCGTCGCACTTCTGGGGGCTGTCCAAGGTGATCGAGCGCCACGCCGGGCTGGGCGGCCGGGCCGGCGCGTTCGAGGTCCGGTCCGAACGCCGGGAGGGCGTGATGGCGCTGCCCCCACTGGTCGGCGCCGTCGTGGGGGCGTCCGGGAAGGTCGAGCCCGACGACCTCGCCGCCGTCGTCACCGTCGCCCGCAGGACGTTCAGGCGGGCGAGGAAGGCGTCCTCGTGGAGGGAGTGGACCTCGCTCGTCCGCGAGGCCGAGCCCGGCGTCCTGGTGGCCCTCCCCCACCACGAGGAGGACGCCTCGGTGGACCCCGCCCTCAGCTGCCTCGAGCTCGGCACCAGCCTGCTGCCGGCCGGGGGGATCGAGCTCCGGTACGTGGGCGAGAGGCGGCCCGGCCCCGTCGTCCTGCTGGTCGGCTGCAACACCGCCCTCGACCGCACCCCCATCGACAGCTTCGCCGGCGAGTTCCGGGCGGCCGGGGCGAGCGTCGTGGTGGCGACGCTGGGCCCGGTGATCCCCGAGGAGGCGGCGCGCGCCGCCGAGGCGGTGGTGCGGGCGCTCGGCGACGCGACTCGGGCGGCGGGCGCCGCCACCACCTTCGGCGAGGTGATGCTGCAGGCCCGCCGTGCGCTGGTGGGCGAGGGGCTTGTCCTCGGCCTCCTCCTCGTGGCCAACGGGGACGCCGACTGGCGTCTCGGGGTGACGGCGGACGGCTGACGTGCTGCGCTTCGAGATGCTGCCCGCCGAGCACGGCGACTGCCTCCTGGTCGAGTACGGGGAGGGGGCGACGCCGCGGCACCGGGTCCTGTTCGACGCCGGCCCCGAGACGGCCTACCCGGCGATCCGCCGACGGCTCCTCCGGCTGCCCGCCACGGGGACGCCCCGCCGGCGGAAGATCGACCTGCTGGTCGTGACCCACGTCGACGGCGACCACATCGAGGGTGTCGTCAAGCTCCTCCAGGACGAGGAAGTGGGCATCGCCCCGGCCGACGTGTGGTTCAACGACTGGAACCACCTGGCCGGCCTCGGCGAGCGCAAGGTGCCCGAGCGCCTGGGGCCCGAGCAGGGGGAGTTCCTCGGGGCCCTGCTCGACGAGAAGGGCATCGCCTGGAACGGGGCCTTCGGCGGCGACCGGGTCATGGTGCCCCCGGAGGAGGACGAGCCCCTCCCGAGGTGGTGCGGCCCGGGCGGGCTCGTCCTGACGGTGCTGTCGCCGACCCTGCGGACGCTCGTGGTCCTCCGGCGGAAGTGGAAGAAGGCCATCGAGGCGGCCGGCTTCCGGCCCGGCGGCCGCCAGGACGCCCTGGCCCAGTTCGCCGAGCGCCGTTGGGCCAGGGCGCCGTCGCCACCCCGCCTGGGCGACGAGGGCCGCCGCTCGACCCTCGACTCCTCGGAGGCGAACGGGTCGAGCATCGCCGTGCTGGCCGAGTTCGGCGGGCGGTCCCTGCTCCTCAGCGGCGACGCCTTCCCGGACGTCCTCCGGGCGAGCATCGAGCGCCTGGCGCGCCAGCGCGGCCTCCCGAGCGACGAGCCCTTCGCCGTCGACGTCTTCAAGCTCGCCCACCACGGCAGCACCAGGAACATGACGCCCCAGCTGATGGACGCGGTGGCCGCGTCCGCCTACGCCGTGTCGAGCAGCGGCGCCCGCTTCCGCCACCCCGACCGCGAGGCCCTCGACCTGGTGGTCGGCGGCCACCGGGGCGCCGGTGAGCCGACGCTGCTGTTCAACTACGCGTCGAGGTTCACCGAGGTGTGGCGCGACCGCCCGGGCGTCACCGCGCGCTACGGCGAGGACGCGATGGTGGAACTGGAGACGTGACAGCGGCGCGCACCGCAGCGGCCGGCGGTCAGCCGTGGGCCCCACCGTTCACTTCGCGATCGCGCGCCAGGGGGTGGCGCGCGATCGCGAACTGAACGGGCGAGCTACCCGGTGACGACGTCGAAGTCGACGGCACCGAGCACCCGGCCGTTGACCTGGACGTCGATGCGGTGCCGGCCGGGGTGGATGCGCCGGACGGAGACGTGCTCGAACCGGTGGGCCCGGGTGATCGTGACCGGCCGCGCCGGCTCGAGCCGGCGACGGGTGAGCTTGAAGACCTTCGGAGCCTTGGTCGCCCGAGCCCCGGCGTAGTGGACGCGGTAGTCGATCACGGCGTCGCAGGCGGTGCTGCCGTCGGGCAGGCGCAGGGTGAAGGTGAACGTCACGGAGTCACCGATGGCGATGCGGTGGCGGTCGGCACGCAGGTCGACCAGCTCGACCGGCGTGTGGGTGTCCGCTCCGACAAGCCCCAGCGCCCGGGGATCGCCCCGCTTGACGAGGGTGCGGAGGCCGTGACGCACGACCCACGCGCCGGCGTCGCCCCGCACGGCCCAGCCCTCGGCGAGGTCGAGGGCGAGGTCGGGATGGTCCTTGCTGATGTCGTTGAGGTGGTTGGCGACGGAGCGGCGCACGTAGGCGGACTCGTCGTCGACGAGGGCGTCGAGCAGTGGGATGTTCGGCGACGGGTCGGCGACGAGGTCGCGCAACCGCGGCGCCCACGGCAGCCGCGGGCGCGTGCCCTCGGACACGAGTCGGCGGACGTGCTCGTCCCCGTCGGTGCACCAGCGGCGGAGGTACTCGTAGGTCAGCCCGGGGTGGCGCTCGATGAACGGGCGGATCGGCGCCTCGCTCGACCATCTCGGCGTCAGCCCGGCGAGGAGCGGGAGCGCCACGCCGGGCTCGTCGAGACCCCTCTTGGCGACGAAGGCCCCGCACGGCAGGGTCATCCACCCCGTGAAGGTGGGCGATTCGAGGGCGCGCCACAGCACCGCCGCCCCGTCGGCGAACGCAGCAGGCAACGTCGCCGCCAGGCGCTCGGCGAGCAGGTCGGCGCGCGCGAGCAGCTCGAGCGGCTCCAGCGCCGCTGCGATCCCGCGCGTGAAACGCGGTTCCGGAAAGTCCGGCCACGCCCGCCGGAGCTCGTCCGCCAACGCTCGGGCGAGTCGCCGGTCGAGCTCGTCCTTGAACGCGGGCATCGGGCCAAGTCGAGCACGTCGGGATCGCGCCGGCGGTCCGGGCGTCCGGCCGCGCCGTCGCATGGACTTCGGTCGCGGCTTCGCTGCCTGCCGCGTCGCCAGCCGCCTTCTCGTCCGCGCGCTCAGTATCGGCGCGCCGCTCCGTCTTCATCGACATGAAGCTCACCGTCCAGACGTTCCTGACGCTCGACGGCGTGATGCAGGCCCCCGGCGGGCCCGAGGAGGACCCCAGCGACTCCTTCACCCACGGTGGCTGGCAGGCCCCGTTCCCCGACCCGGCCGTCGGCGAGTTCGTGACCGAGCTGAACAGCCACGCCAGCGCGTTCCTGCTCGGTCGCCGGACCTTCGACATCTTCCGCGGCTACTGGCCCGACCAGACCGACCCCGGCAACCCCATTGCCGGGGCGATCAACTCGCTGCCCAAGTACGTGGTCTCCAGCTCGCTGAGCGAGGCCGACGCCACGTGGCGAGGCGAGCATCCCGGCACCGCCCGCCTGGTGACCGGCGACGTCGTCGCGGCGGTGCAGGCGCTGAAGGACGGGCCCGGCGACGAGTTGCAGGTCTGGGGAAGCGGCCGGCTGCTCCAGTCGCTGCTGCCGCACGAGCTCGTCGACCGCTTCCGCCTCATGACCTTCCCGCTGGTGCTCGGTTCCGGTCGCCGCCTGTTCAACGACGGCATCCTCCCGGCGACGATGCGCCCCGTCGACGTCACCGTGACCGATCTCGGCATCGTTCTCGCCACCTACGAACCTGCCGGTCCGGTTCGCCACGGTCGGATGTAGGCACACGAGCACCGAGCCGACGGGCGCGGTCCCTCACGGGGTCAGCGGTGCTCGGGGTTCGGAAAGTCGAACCGGCAGCCGGCGTCCCACTCGGAGCGCTGGTTGCCGTGGGCGGGGATGCCTCCGGCGTCGGTGAGCATCCGGGCCAGGTGGAGCAGGTTCCAGGTCATGAAGGTGGTGTTGCGGTTGGTGAAGTCGTTCTCCGGACCGCCGGAGCCCTCGTCCAGGTAGGACGGCCCGGGGCCGGCCTCGCCGATCCAGCCCGCATCGGCCTGGGGAGGGATCACGTAGCCGAGGTGCTGGAGTGAGTAGAGGATGTTCATGGCGCAGTGCTTGACGCCGTCCTCGTTGCCGGTCACCAGGCAGCCGCCCACCCGGCCGTAGTAGGCGTACTGGCCGGCGTCGTTGAGGAGATGGCTGTTGCCGTAGAGCCGCTCGATCACCTGGGTGCAGACCGAGGACTTCTCCCCGAGCCAGATGGGCGTGCACAGCACGAGGATGTGGGCCGCTCGGACCTGCTCGAAGATGGACGGCCACTCGTCCCGGTCCCAGCCGTGCTCGGCCATGTCGGGCCACACGCCGGTGGCGATGTCCCGGTCGACGGCCCGGATCACCTCCACGGTGACGCCCTGGCGGCGCATGATCTCCATGGACTTGTCGGCCAGGCCCTGGGTGTGGGAGCGCTCCGGCGAGCGCTTGAGGGTGCAGTTGATGAACAGGGCCCGGAGGTCGCTGAAGTCCCACCGGTCCTGACGGCACAGCTCCTCCTGCTTGGGCGAGAGCTCGGTCACGCCCGTACCGTCCCGGCGGCGGCGGTTCCGTTACGCACCGGGGGCTCAACCCTGGCGCCACTGCCGGTAGAGCCCCACCAGCTCGTCGACCGCCTCGTCGGGCAGGTCGTCCGGCTCGACCCGGCCCAGGGCGTCGATGGTCGCCCGGAGCTGAGCCAGGTACTCGCTGCAGTGCGGGCAGCCGGCCAGGTGGCCCTCCAGGCGGAGGCGATCGGCATCGGGGAGAACGCCGTCGAGATAGGCGGCCATGAGAGCCACCGCCTCCCGGCAGACCAGATCCCGCCGGCGCCCACGGAAGAGCGAACGCAGCTTCATGGCGCTCCCAACCTCCCTTCCAGCTCCGAGCGCACGCGGGCCCGGGCCCGGTGCAGGAGTACCCGCTGGTTGCCGTCCGTCACACCGAGGAGCTCGGCGACATCGGCCGCCGGCAGCCCCTCCACGTCGCGGAGCACCAGGACCTGCCGTTGCGCCTCGGGCAGGGTGTCGATGACCTTGCGTGCCAGGGGGACCAACTGCTCGGCGGTGAGGCGGTCGTCCACCCGGTCGGACCAGGGGACCGGAGGCACGGACCACAGCCCGGCGCCATCGAACCGGTCGGCGTCCACGTCACCCGTGGGCTGGGTCCGCCATTCCTTGCCGGCGGCCGAGCGGGCCCGGTTCATGAGGATGTGGAACAGCCAGGTCTTGAACGAGGACCGGCCCTCGAAGCGGTCCACGCCCCGGACCACCGCGAGCCACGTCTCCTGCACCACCTCGTCGGCCACCGCCCTCGACCCGACGACCGAGGTGGCCAGGCGGAGCAACGAGGAGTGATGGCGGCGCACCAGGGCGGTGAACGCCGCTTCGTCACCGGCCCGCAGCCCAGCCAGCAGCTGCTCGTCCTCGCTCACCGCCACCGACCCTAGGCGGTGGGCACGTCGGCGTGCCGCCCGAAGCGAGCAGTCGGGCCGGCGGGCCATGAAGCATGGTCCTTCGCCGCCGGTCCTTGTTTCACCGCGTACCGCGCCGTGGCGGGCGCGCCGTTCGTCCCGATCGCCGGCGTCGGGGGCGCCGGCCGGCGACCGGTCCGCCGGGCCACGGTGTGGCGATCGGTTCGCTCACGCCGGCCGGGTCCACGCTCCCATCGCCTCGAGGTTGCCCGTCACGACCTCCATGGTGGCGGCCAGCTGGTCGGTGGGGCTGAACTCCACCAGCTCCGTCCCGGCCCGGAAAAGCGGCAAGTGGCCGGGGCGGGCGTAGTAGGCGTGGCCCGCCTCCACCACGTCCTCGGACCCGTCCGCATAGCGGTAGACGAGCGTGCCCTCGAGCACCACGCCCCAGTGCGGGCACTGGCAGCGGTCGTCGGGCAGGCCGGCGAACAGCGGCGCCGGGTCGGCGTCCTCGGTGTAGGTCTCGAAGCCGATCGTGTGGCCGTCGACCTCCTCGTAGCGGCCCTCGAAGCCATCCATGACGTACACCGTCGGCGCCGCCGCCTTGCTGGTGGTTCCCATCGTGTGCTCCCTCCCGTGGTGGTGGTGTCCACCCACTACGGCGCGAGGAGATTCCTCACTCCGCGAGGGACCACGCCACCGGGGGATCCGGGTCGTAGGAGCAGTAGGTGCCCGTGCGCACAAAACGGCGCAGGTGCTGGCCGAGGGCGGGGTGGACGGCTTCGATGCGCCCGATGGCGTCGCGGATCCGCCAGGTCACGGCGCCCCGGGCCCGCTCGGAGGACACCCCGGCCCGGCGCGGGCGGCCACCCAGCCCGTAGGCGGCCGAGAGCTGGGCGACAAGGGCGTCGCGCTCGGCGTGGGCGGCGGCCGAGCGGGCACCGTCGCCCGCTGCGTCGGCGGCGTCCAGCTCCGCCTCCAGCTCGACCAGGCGGGCCTGGTAGCCCTGCCGTGCGCGGGCGTCGAGAACCTCGCCCAGGTCGGTGCCGCCGCCGAGGTCGCGCCGCCCGGCCAGGTCGATGGCTGCCACCTCGGCCCCGGGCCGCGCCAGCAGACGAGCCAGGTCGGCCATGCCCTTCACGTCCTTGACGTGGGCCGTGACGCCTCCGTAGGCGAGGGCCCACACCTCTCCTTCCCGGCGGAACCGGTCGGGGGCCGGTGCGGGAGCGTCGGTAGGCGGGTGGTCGCCCAGCAGGGACTCCAGCTCGGCCACCCGGCCCTCCATGCCGAGCCGGCGGTAGGCGGCCAGGGCGGCCGCCAGCCGGTCCCGGTCGTCGAGGGCCACGCCGGCGTCCCGCTGGGTTCTCGCCACCAGCAGCGGTGCGCCCAGCCGCCGGTTGGCCGCCAGGGCGGCGTCGAAGTGGGCGGTGGCTCGGTCGATCTGGCCGAGGGCGGCGGCCACCAGCCCGAGCGGGCGCTCCACCGATCCCCAGCACACCGCCCCGATGCCCTCCACGCCGAAGCGGTGCCGGTGGGCCAGCAGGGCGTCGTAGGCCCACCGGCACACGGCCCGGTCGCCCACGAGACAGGCCGCCTCGGCCGCCTGGGCCGCCATGGGCACCCACTCGCCGTCCGCCGGCACGCCGGCGAGGAGGGGGCCGGCGCCCGCCAGCACCGTGCGGGCCTCGTCCACCCGCCCGCCCTCGGCCAGCACCAGGGCGGCGGTCACCCGCACCTGGATCCCGAGGGACGGCTCCAGGCCGGTCACCACGTCGAGGAGGGGCAGGGCATCCTCGAAGCGGGCCGCCTCCCGCAGCAGGTACCAGCGAAGGCCGGTACCGAGAATCTCGGCGTTGGCGCTGTGGGCCTGGGCGCCCAGCGTCACCGCGTCGTCGATCCACTGCTCGCAGGCGACGAGATCGCCCCGCATCAACGACCGCATGCCCCGCCACAGAGGTACGTACCACCCGTAGAGGGGCTGGCACAGCGCGCCGGCCACCGCCGCGTAGGCCTCGATCTCACCGTCGGCACCAGCCACGTCGCCCACCTCGAGGCGCGCCACCAGCCGCAGCCGGCGGCCCAGCAGCTCGACGGCTCGATCGCCCGAGGCGGTGCCCAGGTCCACCACCTCGGTGGACTCCGCCAGCCGCCGCTCGGCGTGCTCGGGGCCGGAGATGGCGTCACAGTGGGCAGCCACGGCCGCCGCCAGCTGGCGGTTCGTCACGGCCGCCCCGCCCGAGCGGGCGGTGTCCAGCGCCTGGCGTGCGAGTACGACCCGCCGCTCCACCTGGCCGAACCGCCACAACGCGACGGAGAGCCGGGCCGCCACCTGCGACCAGAGGCCGGGGGCTGTCCCGTCCAGGGCCCGCAACGCCTCCTCCAGCGCCTCCACCTGTTCCCGGTCGGCGGGGGCGATCTCGAAGCCGCCGCCGCTCCCGATCCCCAGGGCCGCTCGGGCCAGCTGTCCGGTGTGGCCGGCTGCCCGGGCCAGGGCGGCGGCGGCGACGTAGGAAGCCCGGGCCGCGGGCTGGTCGCCGGCGGCGGTGAGCGCCTCGCCCAGGGCAAGGAGCAGGTCGGCCCGGTCGGCGGCCGCCGGTGCCAGATCGAGGGCGGCCAGCGCCTGGTGGACCAGGGCCACCGCGTCCTCGTAGGCCAGTACGGCCATGGCCCGCTCCGCCGCCCGGGTGGCATACGCCACCGCCTTGGCGGCCGTTCCCCCCGGCGCCGCCCGCACGAAGTGGTGCGACAGGACGGCCAGGTCGACCGGGGAACCGGCCCCGTGGCGGCGCTCCAACGCCTCACCCACCCGCTGGTGCAGGCGCACCCGGCGGACCACACCGAGCTCGTCGTACAGCACGGCCCGCAGCAACGGGTGGGTGAAGGCGAAGTGACCGACGGCGCTCTGGCGCACCACTCCGGCCGCCTCCGCTTCTCCGATCGGATCGAGGAGACCGTCGATGGTCCCCGGCAGATCGGCCAGGGCGAACTCGTCGCCGGCCACCGCGCACACTTCCAGCGCCGACCGGCACGCGACCGACAGGCGCTCCAGGCGTCGCCGGAGGACGCCCCGTACCGAATCGGGCACCGGCGGGTCGCAGCCGGCCACCAGCCGCTCGACGTCGCCGCTCTTCGCCAGCAGCTCGACCAGCTCCCGGGCGAAGAGAGGGTTGCCGTGCGTGTGCCGGTGGAGCGCTTCGGCCACGGCGGGGGACGGGGGCCCGCCGGCGATCGATGCCACCAGCGGCACGAGCTCGGCGGCCGGCAGGCCGCCCAGGTCGACGCGGTCCCCGTGGCGCGCCAGGTCCACCAGGGCGGTCCCCAGCGCCGTGGCGGGCCGGACCTCGTCGGGCCGGAACGAGACGAGCACCAGCATCGGCAGCTGGCGAAGCTCGGGGGCGAGGTGGGCCAGCAGGCGCACCGAGGGCACGTCGGCCCAGTGCAGGTCGTCGATGATCAGCAGTCGGGGCCGCTGGGCGGCCGCCTGCACCAACAGAGCGGTGACCTCCTCGAACAACTCCGCCCGGGCCAGGTCCGGGTCGGCGGCCCGAGCCCCGGGCCCGGCCGGCAGCACGAGTCGCCGACCGGACAGCCGGCGCACCAGCTGCTGCCACGGCCAGTACGCGGGGACCGCGCCGGACTCCCAGCACGCCGCCCTCGACACGTCGAGCCCCCGATCAGCGGCCCGGACGGCCGCCTCCTCGCACAGGCGGGTCTTGCCGATGCCAGCTTCCCCGGTGACCATGGCCAGGCCGCCGGCGCCTGCGGCTGCGGCTGCGGCTGCCGCTTCCAGGACGCCCAGCTGGCGTGCTCGCCCGACGAACGCGGTGGCCACTCCAGGAGTGTGACGCGCCGGCGTCCTCGGCGGCACGCCTATGTGGCGGTCGTGTGCCGGGAGGCCACGCTGCCCGGTCGAGTTGAAGTAATCAAATGACTACTTGACAGCGCTCGGCCAGGGGTGGATCATCGGCGGCGTGGGTGAGCGGGCCGCCAAGGATGCGCTGTTCCAGGGCCTGGCCGAGGTGGCCAAGGCCCTGGCCAGCGGCCGCCGGGCCGAGATCGTCGACCTGCTGGCCCAGGGCGAGCGTTCGGTCGAGGAGATCGCCGGGGAGCTGGGCCAGTCGGTCGCCAACACGTCCCATCACCTGCGGGCCATGGCTCGCGCCGGACTGCTCACCACCCGACGCCAGGGCACCCGGATCTTCTACGCGCTGGCCAGCGACCGGGTGGCGGAGCTGTGGGCGGCGATGCGTGACGTCGCCGTGGACCACGTCGCCGGCATCGAACGCCTGGCCGGCGCCTACCTGGGCCATCGGGACGGCGTCGAGGTCATCGGGCGGGAGGAGCTGGCGGCGCGGTTGGACAGAGACGAGGTCGTGGTCCTCGACGTTCGCCCCGGTGCCGAGTACACCGCCGGGCACATCGCCGGGGCCCGATCGGTCCCGGTGGCCGAGCTGCGCCGCCAAATCAGGGCGCTGCCGAAGACGACCGACGTGGTGGCCTACTGCCGCGGTCCGTTCTGCGTGTACGCCGACGACGCCGTGCGGGAGCTCAACCGCAAGGGGTTCCGGGCGCGGCGGCTGGTCGACGGGTTCCCCGAATGGAAACGAGCCGGCCTGCCCGTGGCGGTCGGGAACGGAGAGAGTGACGATGACTGACGCACTGCTGGTCGACCCCGACACGCTGCGCGACCAGGTCCGGGGCAAGTACCGAGAGGTCGCCACCGACCCCCACCGGGGCTTCCACTTCCACACCGGCAGGCCGCTCGCCGCCCGCCTCGGCTACGACGCCGCCGCCGTCGCCGCCCTGCCGGACGAGGCGGTCGAGTCGTTCGCCGGGGTGGCCAACCCCTTCTCCCTGCGGACGCTCGCACCGGGCGAGCGGGTCGTCGACGTGGGCTCGGGCGCAGGCTTCGACAGCTTCATCGCCGCCGGCCAGGTGGGCGTCGACGGGGCCGTCGTCGGGGTCGACATGACGCCCGAGATGCTGAAGAAGTCCCGCTCCACCGCCGAGGCCCTCGCCTACCCCCACGTCGAGTTCCGCGAAGGGCTGGCCGAGCACCTGCCGGTCGAGGACGGCTGGGCCGACGCCGTGATCTCCAACGGCGTGATCAACCTGTGCGCCGACAAGAAGGCCGTCTTCGAGGAGATCCGGCGCGTCCTTCACCCCGGCGGCTGGCTCCAGTTCGCCGACATCGCCAACGGCCGCCCCGTCCCGACGGAGGCCATGCGCGACATAGACCTGTGGACGGGCTGAATCGCCGGCGGGCTGCCCCGTGCGGGCTGGCAGGCGATGCTCGAGGAGATCGGCTTCGTCGACGTGCAGATCGGTCCACCGGCGGACACCTTCGGCGGTGCCAGCGGCGAGGACAAGGCGCGTGCCTACGAGGTGTACGGCTACGCCTTCCTCGCCCGCCGCCCCTGATCGAGAGGCGACCAAGGCGATGAGCGAACCGGTCATGTTCGTCGACGAGGGGCTCGGCAACACGTCGTACCTCGTCGACCTGGGAGGCGGCAGGGCCCTCGCCGTCGACCCGTTCCGCCACCCCGGCCGGTACCTGGCGGAGGCGGAGCGGCGGGGTCTCCACATCGCCTACGCGGTGGAGACGCACCTGCACGCCGACTTCGTCTCCGGCGCCGGCGAGCTGGGATCGCTCGGTGCGGCGGTCCTGGCGCCGGTCGCCTCGGGGAGGCGGGACGGCGTGCGGGGCCTCGAGGACGAGGAGGAGGTCGACCTGGGCGGGCTCACCCTGCGCGCCCTGGCGACGCCCGGCCACACACCGGAGCACCTGGCGTACCTGTTGTCGGACGGGCGCCGGCCCGTCGCCCTCTTCTCCGGTGGGTCCCTGCTGGTCGACGCCGTCGCCCGCACCGACCTGATCGCTCCCGAGCAGACCGAGGACCTGGCCCGCGCCCTGTGGAGGTCCATCCAGGAGCGGATCCTCCCCCTGCCCGACGACCTGCCGGTGTACCCGACCCACGGGCCCGGGTCGTTCTGCTCGGCGCCGGCCGGCGGGCAACGCACGACCACCGTGGGCCGGGAGCGGCGGGCCAACCCGCTGCTGGCCGCCCCGGACGAGGACACCTTCGTGAAGGAGCTCCTCGGTGGGCTCGGGACGTACCCCCCGTACTTCCTCCGGCTGCGCCCGGTGAACCGCGGCGGCCCGCGCCTGTACGGGCCGGCCGAACCGGTCCTGCCCCGCATCGCTCCCCGGCACGTGGCCCTCCTGCAGGCGGGGGGCGCCCGGGTGGTGGACGTCCGGCCGGCCCGGCAGTTCGCCGCCGGCCACGTGCCCGGCTCGTTGTCGATCGCCCTGCGCCCCCAGTTCGCCAGCTGGCTGGGGTGGCTGGTCCCGGGCGACGCACCGGTGGCCATCGTCGCCGGGGACGACCAGGACCGGGCCGACCTGGTCCGCCAGGCCCGCAACATCGGCTACGAGACCATCCTGGGCGAGCTCGACGGGGGCATCGAGGCGTGGCGGGCGCAGGGGCGCCCGGTGGAGGCGATCGCCGTCACCCCGGTGGAGCGCTTCGAGGGCCGAGTGGTGGACGTCCGCCAGCGCCACGAGTACGAAGCGGGTCACGTCCCCGGTGCGGTGTCGGTCGAGCTGGGAAGCGTGGGCGCCGGGCGGCTGCCGAGCGGGCCCGTCGGCGTCATGTGCGCCCACGGTGAGCGGGCCATGACGGCGGCCAGCGTGCTCGCCGGTGCCGGCCGCCGTGACGTCACCGTGCTCACGGGCGGACCGGGCGACTGGTCACGGCACCACGGCTCCCTCGACCACGGTCCATGACGCTGACCTCCACGGCGGACCGTCCGGGACCGCCCGTGCGGCTCGGCCTGCGCCAGAACGCGGCGCAGTTCAGCCTGCTGGTCGCCGTCAACGCCTTGGTCGGCGGCATGATCGGCCAGGAGCGCACCGTCCTGCCGCTGCTGGCCGAGCGGACCTTCGGTCTCACCGCGGTGAGCGCCGCGACCACCTTCGTCGTGGCCTTCGGCGCCACCAAGGCACTCACCAACCTGGTGGCCGGCGCCCTGGCCGACCGGGTGGGGCGCAAGCCCGTCCTCGTCGCCGGATGGCTGGTGGGTATGCCCGTGCCGCTGCTGTTGATCTGGGCCCCGTCGTGGGGTTGGGTCATCGTCGCCAACGTCCTGCTCGGCGCCAACCAGGGCATGACCTGGTCCACCACGGTGATCATGAAGATCGACCTGGTCGGCCCGTCCCGCCGGGGTCTGGCTCTCGGGCTCAACGAGGCGGCCGGCTACGGCGCCGTCGCCCTGACGGCGCTCGTCACCGGCGAGCTGGCCGCCCGCCACGGGTTGCGGCCGGAGCCGTTCTTCCTCGGCATCGCCTTCGCCGCCCTCGGCCTCGGCCTGTCGGCGGTGTTCGTTCGCGAGACCCGGCAGTTCGCGGCACAGGAGGCGGTCACCTCGACCGGTCACCCGGAGGCGGAGCAGGAGGAGGGCCGCTTCTCGGCCGTGTTCGCCCGCACGTCCTGGGAGGACCGCTCACTGGCCGCCGTCTGCCAGGCCGGCCTGGTCAACAACGCCGTCGACGGCCTGGCCTGGGCCGTGCTGCCCCTGCTCTTCGCGGCCGAAGGGCTGTCCGTGGGTGCCATCGGCGTCCTGGCCGCCCTGTACCCGGGCGTCTGGTGCGTCGGCCAGCTCATCACCGGCGCGTGGTCCGACCGGGCCGGGCGCAAGCCGCTCATCGTCTGGGGCATGCTGCTCCAGGGGGTGGCGCTCGTCTGGATGGCCTCGACCACCGGCTTTGCGCCGTGGGCGGCGGGCGCCGTGCTCGTGGGCGCAGGCACCGCGCTCGTGTACCCCTGCCTCATCGCCGCCGTCGGCGACGTCGCCCACCCGACGTGGCGCGCCACCGCCGTGGGTGTCTACCGTCTTTGGCGCGACGCCGGCTACGTGGCCGGCGGCCTCCTCGCCGGCCTGGTCGCCGACGCCTTCGACCTCCGAACCGCCGTCTTGGTCGTCGCCGCCCTCAGCGTGGTGTCCGGTCTGGTCGTCCACGTCCGGATGGACGGCGGCACAGCGGCGGCGTCACCCGTCGGCCCCGGTTCCGAAGCGTGAGCCGACAGAGTTCGGCCGTCCGCCGCCCCAGCCGGTCCGACAGGTCAGAGCCTCGGGTCGACGGGTTCGCTCTCGAGCGCGAGGACCCCGAAGACGCACTCGTGGACGCGGTAGAGGGGCTCGCCGGTGGCGAACCGTTCGAGCGCCTCGATACCGAGGGCGAACTCACGGAGCGCCAGGGACCGCTTGCGGCCGAGCCCGCGGGATCGGAGGCGATCGAGGTTCGCTTCCGCCGTGTACTCCGGCCCGTAGATGATGCGGAGGTACTCGGGGCCCCGGCACTTGATGCCGGGCTGGGTCAGTCCCTTCGCGCCGCGGTGGACGACCCCGGCGGGCTTGACGACCATGCCCTCGCCGCCGCGCTCGGTCAGCTCCTCCCACCAGGCGACGGCGGCGGCCTCGCTGAGCTCGTCATCGAGATCGACGGTCGCCGTCGCGGTGGCGCGGAAGGTCGTGGGGTCGATGTCGGCGAGGCGACCGAGTGTCTCGATGTGCCACAGGTGGTCGGTGAGGGCGTGGACCTTCCCTTCGCCGGCAAGGACCTGGAAGGGCGCCAGTCGGAGGTCTTCGATCGACTGCACCGGCCAGCAGTACCGGCGGTAGGCGTCGGCGAACCTGCCGGCCATCGTTCCGCGGTCCCGGGTCCGAGCCAGCAGCTCGGCCACGTCGGCCCCGCGAGCGGCAGCGGCTTCCAGCACTGCGACCTCAGCGCCGAGGGTGCTCGCCGCCGCCGCGCCGACCGAGGCGTACTGGCGGCGCAGCAGCTCTCCGGCCTTGGCCGACCACGGGAGCAGCTCGGCGTCGAGGACCAGCCAGTCGGTGGCGAGCTCGCCCCACAGGCCGGCGGCCGTGATGCCGGCGCGGATCTTGCCGAGGAACGCGACCTCGTCAGCCTCGCCGAAGAACGGCCTGCCGGTGCGCGTGACGATGGCGCCGGCCGCGTCGCTGTCGGCGACGTCGAAGCGTCGAGCAGCGGCCCGGCTGTCGCGGCAGACGACGACCACGGCCCGGGAGCCCATGTGCTTCTCTTCGCAGATGACACGGGCGACGCCGTCGCGTCGGAACGACGCCAACGCCTCGGCAGGATGCTCGAGCAACCCCGGCCGCCCGGTCGTTGCCGTCGGCGCCATGGTCGGCGGCAGGTACACGAGCCAGCGGGGATCGGCCGCGAACCGGCTCATCACCTCGAGGGCGGCGACGGCGTTCTCCTCCCGAATCGTCACGGTGTGGTTGAGACGCGTCCGGATGATGCGCCTGCCCACCACGTCGTCGAGGTCGAGGTCCGTCGGCTCGCGAGTCGGGTCCTCCTTGGCGGGCGCCAGCGGGCGGATCGGCTCGTAGTACGTCCGCGCCGCCGGGACCGACACCAGCTCGCGCTCCGGATACCGCAGCGCGGTCAGTCTCCCGCCGAACACGCAGCCGGTGTCGATGCAGATCGTGCGATTCAGCCAGCTCGCCTCGGGGACGGGCGTGTGCCCGTAGACGACCAGGGCGTTCCCGCGGTAGTCCTCGGCCCACGGGTAGCGGACGGGCAGGCCGAACTCGTCGGTCTCTCCGGTTGTGTCGCCGTAGAGCGCGAACGAGCGGACCACTCCCGACGCGCGGCCGTGCATGTCCTCGCGGAGACCGGCGTGGGCGACGACCAGCTTCCCCTCGTCGAGGACGAGGTGGCTGACGAGCCCGTCGATGAAGTCGGCGACCTGCCTGGAGAACTCCGGCGGTTCCTCGGCGAGCTGAGCCAATGACTCGGCCAGGCCATGGGACTTCGTGACGTTCCGTCCCCGCAGGGCGCGCAGCAGCTTGGCTTCGTGGTTGCCGGGGATGCAGAGTGCGTCGCCGGCCTCGACCATGCCCATGGCGAGCCGGAGCACCGCCGGTGTGGCCGGGCCGCGGTCGAGGAGGTCGCCCACGAACAGGGCGCGCCGGCCGGCGGGATGTCGCGCGCCGGTGCCGTCCGGGTCGATCTCGTAGCCGAGCTCGCCGAGGAGGGCGACGAGCTCGTCGTGGCAGCCGTGGACGTCGCCGATGATGTCGAAGGGCCCGTGGTCGCTGCGGCGGTCGTTCCAGAGCGGCTCGCGGACGATCGTGGCGGATTCGATCTCGTCGACGCCGTTGAGGACGAAGACCTTGTGGAAGCCCTCACGCCGGAGGTTCTTCAGGGATCGCCGGAGCTGGCTTCGTTGGTTGCGCAGCACGTGCGGCCCGAAGTCTCGGTCGGAGCGCGTGGCGTTGCGCTCGGCGCACACCTCGCCGGGCACGTCGAGCACGATGGCGACCGCGAGCACGTGGTGCTTCTTGGCCAGCGCGATCAGTGAGCGGCGCGAATCGGGCTGGACGTTCGTCGCGTCGACGACGGTGAGCCTGCCGGCCCCCAGTCGCCTGCCCGCGATGAAGTGGAGGACGTCGAACGCTGCCTCGGTCGCGGACTGGTCGTTCTCGTCGTCACTGACGAGGCCGCGACAGAAGTCGGAGGAGAGCACCTCGGTCGGAGCGAAGTGGCGAGCAGCGAAGCTCGACTTCCCGGAGCCGGACACGCCGACGAGCGCGACGAGCGACCGTTCGGGGATGGCGAGCTTCATCGCTTGAACACCGCCATCTGGGTGGGAGCTCCGACCTCGGGGTCGTCGGGGCCGATGCCGTTGATCGTCACCGAGTAGCCGAAGCGTTCGGCGACGTCGTCCACCCAGGCGGCGAGTTCGGCGCGTGTCCACTCGAAGCGGTGGTCGCGGTGCCGCAGCGAGCCGGCAGGGAGCGTCCCGAACCGCGGGTTGTACTCGATGTTCGGCGTCGTCACGACGACCGTCGCCGGCTGGGCATGCGCGAACAGCGCCCGCTCGAAGGCGCCCAGGCGCGGCCGGTCGAGGTGCTCGACGACCTCGACGACGGTGGCGACGTCGTAGCCCTGGAGACGGCGATCGCGGTAGGTGAGCGCTCCCTGCACGAGCTCGACCCGCTGGCGCTGGCGGGGGGCCATGGTGTCGAGGTGCAGTCGCCGGGCGGCACCCTCGAGGGCGCGGTGCGAGACGTCGACGCCGAGGACGTGCTCGACGTTCGTGTCCCGCAGGATCCGCTGCACGAGCTTGCCGCTCCCGCACCCGAGGTCGACGACCCGGCGGGCACGCGCCGCCTTGATCTGGTCGATCACGGCGTTCAGCCGCTGCTCGTTGAGGCTGAGCGGCTTCTCGACCTGCTCCTCCTCGGTGTCGTGCGTCGCTTGGAGCTCATCCGGGTCGACGGGCTCGTCGGCGAGCAGCCGCTGGAGGGCGTCGAGGGTGAGGCGTCGGTCGTGGCGGAGGTAGCGACCTGCGACGAGCTCGCGCTCGGGATGCGACGGGAGCCACGAGCCGCCGCGTCGGAGCAGCTTGTCGACCTCGTCCGGCCCGACCCAGTAGTGCTTGTCATCGTCGAGCACCGGCAGCAGGACGAAAACGTGCTCGAGCACGTCGCGCAGGCGGCTGGTGGTGGCGAGCGTGACGTCGAGGTAGTGGCTGTCCCCCCACTCGGGGAACGTCACGTCGAGCGGGATCGAGCGTGCCTCGATCGTGTAGCCCAGCGGCTCGAACAGGCGGCGGAGGACCGACTCTCCGCCCCGGCAGGGAACGACCGGCATGTGCAGCGTGAACGGGAGAGCCGCCTCGGCGAGCTCAGGACGCTCCTTGCTCCGACCGCTCAGCGCGGTGCCGAACACCTTGTTCATCGCCACCGAGAGGAACGACGACGCCGCGTACGGGCGGTCGTTCACGTAATGGGCGAGAGAGGGCTCGTTGCCCTTCGGGCCTTTGCGGCTGCGAACGAGATCCACCGGGTCCACGTCGACGAGCAGCGCCGCCGTACAGCGCTGCGCGGTGGCCTCCGGGTAGACGACGGTCGCCGTCCCGAACGGCATCTCGACGGCGTGTACCCGCCCGGGGTTCTTGTGCAGCAGGAACCCGAGGTCGCTCGCCGGTTCGTGGGTGGTGGAGAGGGTGAGGAGCATCGGGACCGCCTGACCGTGGGCCCTCGATGATGGACGATCGCAACGACGACCGCTCGTCCAATTCGGGTTGCTACGGGCGGCTCGCAGAGCCCGTGACCAACTGCACGCCGGCGGCGAGCGTCGTCGCCAGGCGGTCGAGGTCGATCTCTCTGCCGTTCTGCGCCAGGACCTCGATCCCGAGGAAGGCGGCGGCAGCCAGCTCGGCGATGAGGTCGACCGGGATCAGGTGCGTGATCGGCGAACCGCCGAGCACCCGTTGCATCTCGGCGATGGCGTAGTCGATCGCCTGGTCGATGGCTGCTCGGACCTCGGCGGCAAGGGCCGGTGAGGTGCGGGCGCCCACGAACAGCTCCATCACCGCTTGTCCGTCCTCGCCTTCGGCTTCTGCACGCATCACCGCACTCAGGCGCGCCGGCCACTCGAGATGCGCCCGGTCGCCACCGAGCCCATCGCCGATCCTGGCCACCCCGCGCTCGGCCAGCGCCCTGGCGGTGGCGGCGAGAAGCCCGTCCATCGAGCCGAAGTAGTAGAAGATCGACCCGTTGACGGTGCCGGCCTCTTGGGCGATGGCTCGAGCGCTGGCGTGAGCGAACCCGTCGCGAGCGAGGACGCGCACCGCTGCATCAATCAGTCGGCCGCGGAGGTCCTCTCCCGGTGGCTGACTGCGAGGTCCGGCCTTGGCCACGGCGTGCAGCGTACCCACTTGCCCGCCGGTCTCCGGGCATCTGCATTGGGCAACCGCCTTGACCGACCGCCCAACCTCCGCGATCATTCGACCATGCGAGTCAAGATGGTCCTGCCGGCCCTCACCGAGGCGACGAGCCCGTTGTTCCGGCCGATCAAGTACTCCCTGTTCCCGCCGCTCGGGCTGGCGACGTTGGCCGGCTACCTCGGTGACGGCGTCCAGGTGACCATCGAGGACGAGCACGTGGAGCGCATCGACCTCGACGACGAGCCTGACCTCGTGGTGATCCAGGCGTACATCACGTCTGCGCGGCGCTCCTACGAGATCGCCGATCACTACCGACGTCGGGGTGCCCACGTCGCGATCGGTGGGTTGCACCCGACATCGGTGCCGGCCGAGGCCGGGCGGCACGCCGACACGGTGTTCCTGGGCCCCGGTGAGGACACGTGGCCGCAGTTCCTTGCCGACCTCACGGCCGGTCGACCCGCCCCGCGCTACCAGTCGAGCGTCCGCACCTTGCATGGGCTCCCTCGCGTCCGTCGCGACCTGATCAAGCGCCACCTCTACCTCGTACCGAACTCGATCGTCGTGTCGCGGGGCTGCCCTCACTCGTGCGACTTCTGCTACAAGGATGCCTTCTTCGAAGGCGGCCGCTCCTTCTACACCCAGACCGTCGACGACGCCCTCGCCGAGATCGAGCGCCTCCCGGGCCGGCACCTCTACTTCCTCGACGATCACCTCTTCGGCAACCCGCGCTTCGGCCGCGAACTGTTCGCAGCCATGACCGGCATGGGGCGGTTGTGGCAGGCCGCCGGCACCGTCAAGTCGGTGCTCCACCCCCGATTGCTCGAGCGTGCTGTCGAAAGCGGGCTTCGCAGTCTGTTCGTGGGATTCGAGACGATCAGTGCCGCGAACCTCATCGAGCACGACAAGCGACAGAACCTGGACCGCGACTACGGCGCGGCGATCCGTCGACTCCACGACCTCGGCGTCATGGTGAACGCGAGCTTCGTGTTCGGCATGGACGACGACGACCCGACCGTGTTCGACCGCACGGTCGAGTGGGCGGTCGACCACGGCGTCGAGACCGCCACCTTCCACATCCTCACGCCGTACCCCGGCACCGGCACGTTCCAGCGCATGGAGTCACAGGGCCGCCTCCTCCACCGCGACTGGGACCGGTACGACACGCGCCACGCCGTGTTCCGCCCCGCTCGGATGACGCCCGGACAGCTCGAGGACGGCTACGGGCGCGCCTACCGCGACTTCTACAGGTGGCGGAACATCGCACGCGGCGCCGCCACCCACGGCACGTGGATCGGTCGAGGGCGGCACGTCGCCTACGCGGCCGGGTGGAAGAAGTTCGAGCGGGTCTGGGACGCGCTCATCCAAGCGAAGCGGCTGACGCGCGCGCGCCCTGCGCTGGAGGGCGTCCTCTCCGGCCTCGGGGGAGTGCGACCGCGCCACGAGTCCAACGACGCCGCGCCCGCCGAATCGACGCTCGAAGGCGCCCAACCCGTCGTGTTGCTGCCGCGCCGAGCTGCCAACCACAACCACCGGGTCGCGACCAGCTCAGTGTTCGACGGGTGACAGCGCGCTCGGAGGGATTCGAACCCCCAACCTTCTGATCCGTAGTCAGATGCTCTATCCGTTGAGCTACGAGCGCCGTTGGACCCTGCACTCTACCCGCGGCACCAGCCGGGACAGCGGGGAACACCCGCCGATGCACCGACAGGGAGCGGAGAGGGAGGGATTTGAACCCTCGGACCCGGTTTCCCAGGTCAACTCATTAGCAGTGAGTCCGATTCGGCCGCTCTCGCACCTCTCCCGACCACCATCGTACGCTACCGGCGGTCACCGTGGGTCGGCACATAAACGCCCAGTCTGAAAGGGACTTTCGCCCAAGTCGTTCAGGCCCGGTCGAAGCCGCGCCACCGCGCCCGGATCGACCCCATCGAGCGAGGGCGTGCGAGTCAGCGGGCCACCGGATTCCGCAAGGATTCCGCAGCAGATACCATCGGCGGCAGGAGCCGACCCGTTCCCGCACCGTTGGAAGGGCGGAGGCCGATGCCGAAGGCGAGCTACCCGGAGCCGTTCGTGCCGAGCCGGTTCACCTGCGCCGTCCGCCGGACGACGACCGAGCTGACCACCGTGGACCGTGCCACGGGGGAGCGACGAACGACGACCGCCCCCCGATGGGACGTCAAGGGCCGGGCCAACGGCATCGAGTATGCCAAGCGCTTCAGCCGGGCCGGCCTGGCCGAGAGATGGAAGCGGCGCCTCGACGAGGGCTTCGCCGCTGGGCTCCCGTTCGACCTCGCGGCGAAGCAGTTCGTCCGGCCGGCGGACACCGAGCGCGTGCCGCCGGAGCCGACTCGGCGCGCACCCACCGTGCTCGAGGTGACCGAGGCGTTCTACCGGTCGCACCCTGAGTGGGAGCCGAACACGAAGATCCTGGCAGCCACCGCCCTGAACCGGGGGCGGCGATGGTTCCTGGCGCGGGGTTCCGAGCTGGGCGGTCGGGACCTGTGCGCGGTCGAGGACTTCCTCGGCAGCGCGGCGTTCCGACGTGACGAGGCGGAGCTCACCGATCGGCAGGCGGCCGGCCTCGAGTGGCTCCGACGGAACTCGGCAGCGTTCGCCGACGTCACGACCGCCGACGTCGAGGCGTTCCTCGCCAGGTTCGCCGTCAACCAGCGCAACGGGAAGAAGGTCTCCCGCACCACGATGATCCGCTACGCGCAGCCGCTCCGGGCGTGCTGGGCCTGGGCGGTCGCCCGGGCCGACATCCCCGTCGAGCGAAACCCCTGGCTCGCCGTCCGCCCGCCGCGGAAGGTGAAGGGCCGGAGCGGACGGCCGAGCGCAGGCCCCGGGCGCCTGGCCGTCGACGAGGACATCGTCCTCAGCGTCGAGCAGGCGGTCGAGCTGGCGGACCGGTGCGTCACCGCCGGGCGGTGGGGTGAAGTCGTTCGCTGCTACGTGCTCGTCATGGCGCTCTGCGGCCTGCGCCCGAGCGAGGCGGTCGGGATCACCTGGGACGACGTCGAGCTGCCCGACGAGGGAGTCGGGTGGCTGACCGTGAGGCGCAGCCGGCGGCGGATCGCCGCCCACTGGCTCGACGCAGACGAGGACCCGGAGTGGGGACCACTCAAGGACCGTGACATCGCCGACACCCGCCGTGTGCCGATCCATCCGTTCCTCGTCACTCGTCTACGTCAACACCGGGAGGCCATCGAAGGGGGGCCCGGAAGTCTCGTGTTCCACCGCGGCGGACGCCCGTTCGACCTGTCGGTGTTCTCCCGCGACGTCTGGGAGCCGGCACGAGCGGAGCTCTTCCCGGCCCGGTCCGACCTTCCGCCTGATGACCCCCGGCAGCCGAAGCTCTCGCGGCTCCGTCGACATGACCTGCGGCACGCGGCGTGTTCCTGGTGGCTCCGGTCCGGCGTCGATGCGATGGTCTGCCAGCGGTGGTCCGGCCACAAGAGCCTCTCGGTGTTCCTCGACGTCTACCAGGGCGTCGCCCCAGGACGTGAGGCGGAAGGGGTCCGGAAGCTCATCGACTCATTCCCTCCGTGAGAAGCGGGACGCCGGAGCGGGGCGTACCGGTGCTGGGCAATGCGCCGATGCACTGGTAGGCGGCGAGCCGCGTCTGGGGAAGACGTCCGTGCCGGGCGGCGCGTCGTGGGCGTCAGCTCGTCCGATCAAGGAAGACCGAGCGCGCCGTCGCCCGTCGGGGTCGTCCAGCCGAGCTCCACGCTGCAGCCGGCAGACCCCTCCAGCCTCCCGAAGCCCGTCAGGTGGCCGCCCACGAAGAACGCCTGCTCGTCCGTGGGCGTCAGGACCACGGGCGCGAGCGCTCGGGGGATCGTGGAGGTGTACCCGACCCACGACTCGGGGGGCAGGTAGCGACCGATGAACGCCGCCACCAGGTCCATGGCGAGGACCCAGACCAGGTCGCAGTCGCCCCGCTGGTTCTCGCAGGTCGTCCGGCTCGGCGGCAAGACGTCCCAGTGGCCGGCGTCGGGGAACACGGCGCGGTGCTTCGTCCCCGGCAGCGAGTCCCAGGTGGCATCACCGATCGTCGAGAACACGTCGCCGAACCCCGTACCCCAGGTGAACAGCTTGGGCATGTCGAGCGATGGAAGGGGGCTGGGCGGGCTCGAAGGCCACTCGCTCCACACCCCACTCAGGGACACGTACGCCGCCAGGTTGCGGTCGGCGGCGAACGCGCCGGCCAGCAGCGCACCCCACGAATGGCCGATCACCCCGGTGTGGGCGGGTGCACGCAACACGTCGGCGTGCTGCCATCCGCCGTGCATCCAGTCCATGACCTCGCCGAGCAGCAGCCGGTCGGGGTGGTCCTCGGTGAACGGGCCGACGCCCGCAGCGATGTGCGGCAGCTCCGGCACCGCCACCACGCAGCCCGACCGGGCCAGCTGCGCGGGCAATTCGAACCAGTCGCGGTAGTGCTCGACCTCGGCGCAGTTGCCGTGCGCCAACAACGCCAGCGGGTAACGCCCGCAGCCCTCGAGGACCGGCGCACTGTGCACCGCTCCGTCCAGGCTCGGGAAGAACACCCGCATCGGGCCGGGTGCCCCCTCGGCCGGGCCAAGGTCCCGCACGCCGTAGAAAACCGGAGTCTGGACGCTGGGCTGCCAACCGATCGGGCAGGACGCCGGCGGCTCCCCGGGGAACAGAAGCGGAAGGTCGTCGAGGTTGTTGGCCGTCTCGGCGTCGGCACCCGACCGCAGGTACCCGCCATGGTCGTCGACGACGTGGATCGGCACCCGCCGCCCGCCGGCACCACGCACCACGTACCGATGCACGCCGGAGCGGATGTCGTCGATGGCATCGGCCCGGCTCCGGGGCGTCCACGGCGCTCCCGGCTGGCACAGATGGGTGATGTCCCCGTCGGCATCCCGCAGGACGTGCGTGACCATCCGTTCCATGGTCGGCCTCCCGCCCACTGGTCGACCGGATCGTGCACCGGATCGCGTCGATCGTCAACCTTCGCCCCGACCGGGTGATCGCGCCCGAGGCCTCGACGGGCGCGCCGACCCCGACCACGACGTTCGAGGCCACGTCGCAGAGGCCGACGCAGCGCTCAGGGCCGGCGCCCAGCGCCCGGCACCGGGACCGCGGGCTGATCGTCGACCAGCGCTGCCAGCACGTCGTGCGCCTGCCACGGCAGCTGGCCTCGCGGGCCGCCCCCGACCTCGCTGAGGATGCCGAGCCTGCTCAGCTGGCGTAGCACCGTCAGGGCGGCGGGCCGGATGACATCGAGGCGGGCCTGGACGAGTCGAGCGTTGACACCGGGTGCTCGAACGCCAGATCGACGAGTTGGTTGGCCGATCCGCGGTCGCGGTCCGGACCTTCTGGCGGTACTGCTCGCCAAGGTTGGTGAGCCGTCGAGGAACAGACGGATCGTCTCGAACTGGTAGTGGACGAGGGCGGCCTGCATCAGCGGTGGCAATCTCGGCTCCGTGGACGAAGCGCTCGAGATCGCTGAGCAGCTCACCCACGTCGCCGGGAGGTGGCGGCACTGGCCTCGCCTCGTCGATGGTCGCCCCGGGCGAGCCCATCCGATTCGCGGGGCCGATCGGGACCTCGCGGGGAACGGGGCGCGGCAAGTACGCCACCTACCCGTGCGGCCCGCCCGTGCGCAGCGCCGCCCCGAAGGCGGTGTCGGCGAAGTCGCCCGATCGCACGGGGCGTGGCTCACCTGCAGGGAAGACTCGATCTTCTTCATGGTCGGTCGACGACCGGCAATCTTCCGCAACAGTCGGGCCGGCGGTGCGCAAGCCACCGTGGGCCGGCAGCGCCGCCCGGGGAGCAACCCGCTCAGTCCGAGAACGACCTCGCCGTTCCTCCGTAGGCCGCCCATCCCGTCGGTCCGGCGAACGCCGCTGGCGCCCGTGCCCGGACCGCCGCCGGCTCCTGTGCGGATCAGCGCCCGGGCGCCTGGAGTGAGCCCGGTTCCGCCCTCTCGCACCTCTCCGAGCGCCGCCCATGTCCGCACCCCCGGCCGGTCGACGCGGGTCAGTGAGTATGGAACGGCCGGCCCGTTCCGCATCTTGCGTGGATTGCCCACCATGAGGCGGACCGAGCCACATACGGAAGGAGCCGGCCGTGTTGATCCATGTTCCCCCTGAGGTTCGCGTCCTGGCAATGGACGTGCA
>DATLFN010000052.1 GCA_035540975.1 Acidimicrobiales bacterium | reverse complement strand
TCCCCCTTCCCGTCCCCAGGACGCCGAGGAGGACCCGTGGGCCGATTCCCCGCCCTGGCCGTGGCCGTCGCCACCGCCACCGCCGTCGCCGCCACCGCCCCTGCCGCGGCCGCCGCCGCCGAGGTGCCGGCGGCCGCCGCGGCGGCGCCCGAGGCGGTCGCCTACGTCCCGCCGGTCGACGCGCCCGTCGCCGGAGGGTTCCGACCACCGGCTGCGCCCTACGGCGCCGGCAACCGTGGCCTCGACTACGCCACGGCACCGGGGACGCCCGTCCGGGCGGCCGCCGCCGGGCAGGTCAGCTTCGCCGGGCCCGTCGGGACGGGCCTGCACGTCGTGGTGCTCCACGCCGACGGCGTGCGCACGAGCTACTCCTTCCTCGCCGCGCTGGCCGTCCGGCGGGGCGACCGGGTGGCGGCGGGCGACACGGTGGGCGCGTCGGGGCCGTCGCTGCACTTCGGCGCCCGGGCGGGCGACGCCTACCTCGACCCGGCCGTCCTCCTCGCCGGCCGGGCCGGGGCGACGGTGCGCCTCGTCCCCGACGACCAGCGGGCCATGGGGTCGGAGGACGACGAGCGGTCGGGGCTGCGCCGCCTCCTCGGCGCCGCCCGCCGGGGCGTGGCCGTCGGCGCCGACGCGGTGGCATGGGCCGCCGGGGAGGCGGTCACCGGCGCGGCGGACGCCGTCGCCGCCACCCTGCCCGGCGCCTTCTCGACCGAGGAGCTGCGCGTGTGGGTGCCGGCCGCCATGTCGATGCTGGCGGCGCCGGCGCGCATCACCCGGATGGGGCTGGAGTGGTGGGCCCGACGGGACACGTGCACGCCGCCCGCCCTGGCGCCCCCGCGCCCGGGGGGCAGGCGGAAGGTGGTCCTGGTCGCCGGGCTCGGGTCCACCTCGTCGCGGGCGGCCGTCGACGACGTGGACACGGTCGGCCTCGGCTACGCGGACGCCGACCGGGTGCGCTTCTCGTACCGCGGCGGCACGGTCGCCGAGCATCCGTACATCGCCGCCGACACCGGGGTCGACCTCCACCGGTCGGGGCGGCGGCTGCGCGAGCTGCTCGAGCGCATGCACGCCGAGGACCCCGGCGTGCCCATCGACGTCATCGCCCACTCCCAGGGCGGCATGGTGGTGCGGTCGGCGCTCGGGTCGCGGGCGCCCCCGGGCGTGGAGCGCGTCACCACCCTCGGCTCGCCGCACCACGGCGCCGACCTGGCCACCGGTGTGGCCCTGCTCGGGCTGTCGAAGCACGGCCAGCGGGCGCTGGAGGCGGGGTCCGTCCTGGCCCGCGCCGGCGTCGTCCCGATCGACCCGACGTGGGAGGCGGTCGCCCAGCTGGCCGAGACGTCGGACTTCGTCCGCCAGCTCAACCGCCGGCCCGTCCCCGCGGGCGTCGCCTTCACGTCGATCGCCGCCCGGGCCGACGTCGTGGTCGCCGCCCCGCGTTCGTACCTCTCCGGCGCGACCAACGTGGTGGTGAGCGTCCCCGACGTGGACGACCACTTCGCGCTGCCCGGATCGGACGTGGCGCACCGGGAGATGGCACTCGCCCTGGCCGGCATGGGGCCCACGTGCGAGAGCTTCGGCGACGTGGCGCTCGACGCCCTGAGCGGCGAGGCCATCGGCACGGCCGAGGACGCGGGCAGTGGGGTGCTGGCGTGGAAGGCCCGCGGCGGCGGCCGGGCGAAGCCGGCGACCACGGCGCCCGGTCGGGCGACGGACGACACCCGGCCGCCGCGATGACGGGCCGTGCCCCGGCTCCTCTGGCACCAGGAATCGACACCGGGATGTCGATTCCCGGTGCCAGAGCCCGACGACGCCACCAGCCGCCCGCCCCGTCTTCCGGGGGACGTTCACCCCCGCCGGTTACTGTGTCCGCCCTATGGACGCCGCCCAGCTCCGACCGCTGTCCGTGGGCGAGATCCTGGACCTGGCGATCCAGATCTACCGGGAGCGCTTCGCCCATCTGGTGAAGGCGGCGGCCGTCGTCGTCGCCCCGGTCGCCGTCTTCCGCGCCTTCGTCCAGCTGTCGCTGCTGCCCGACGAGGACTCCAACCTGTTCTCCGGGCCGGTCGACGCCAGCGGCCAGCCGACGGTCGAGGCGAACGAGTTCTGGTCGCTGATGGCGGGGCTGCTGCTCCTGGGGCTCGTCTCGCTCATCTCGTCGCAGCTGGCCACCGGGGCGAGCTTCAAGCTGGTCAGCGGCGCCTACCTGGACGAGCCCCCCGACTGGCGGGCGTCGCTCTCGTTCGCAACCAGCCGGCTCGGGTCGCTGGTGTGGCTCACCGTGCTCCTCGGGTTCCTCGCCGGCCTGGGCCTGCTCCTGTGCATCGTCCCCGGGGTCTACCTGTACGTCGCCTGGTCGGTCGCCGTCCCCGTGCTGCTGCTGGAGAACGCCCGTGGGCGCGCCGCCCTCAAGCGCTCGCGCGCCCTGGTGCGGGACCGGTGGTGGCCGACGGCGGGCGCCATTCTCGTCTCGCTGGTCCTCAGCGTCATCGTGCAGGGCGTGGTCTCCGGGCTGCTGGTCGTGGTGGTCGCGGTGGGCGACAACGACCTGGTCGCCGCCGTGGCCCAGGCCGTCGCCGACACCGTCGGCACCGTGCTCACCACACCGTTCACCTCGGCCGTCATCGCCGCCGTGTACTTCGACCTGCGCGTCCGCAAGGAGGGCTTCGACCTCGAGCTGCTGGCCGGGCGGGTCGGCGTCGACCCGCCCGCCGGCGGGTTCCGCCCCGCCGGGCCGCCGCCACCCTCGCCGTCGCGCTGCTCGCCGGTGCCCCGGCC
>DATLFN010000051.1 GCA_035540975.1 Acidimicrobiales bacterium | reverse complement strand
GGTCCTCGTCAGCGTGGCCGTGGTCGCCGTCCTCGTCCTCACCCGGACCCCGGCGCGCGCCGCCGCCGACCGGGTGGGGACCGCCTCCTCGGCCGCCGGCCGGGGCGCGGTGGGCGTCGCCCGCCGGCTCGCCGGCGCCGGGCACCGCAGGGAGCTCGACGAGGGCGCCCGGCGCCACCCCGCCTCGCGCCCGCCCGCCGCCGACCCCCCAGCCGAGGTGGGCGAGGCCGATGAGCCGTCGCCCCTCGCCGACGAGGACCTTCAGCGCGCCCCCGAGGTGCACGTCCCGGACGCTCCCGTGCCGCCCGGCGACCAGCTGTCGATCGACCTGGGGCCGGCCGCCGCCCCCACGCCGTGGCGCCTGCCGCCCCTCCAGCTGCTGAAGCGCCCGAAGTCCGCCGAGATCGACCACCGGGTGCTGGACGCCCGGGGCCGCACCCTGGAGGAGGCCCTGGCCGCCCACGGCGTGGAGACCCGCCTCCTGGGCAAGACGGTCGGCCCCACCGTCACCCGCTACGAGCTCGAGCTCGGGCCCGGCGTCAAGGTGGCCCGCGTCACCAGCCTCCAGAAGGACATCGCCTACGCCATGGCGGCGCCCGACATCCGGCTGCTGGCCCCCATCCCCGGGCGCTCGGCCATCGGCGTCGAGGTCCCCAACGTCACCCGCCAGCTGGTCACCCTGGGCGACGTGCTCGCCTCGCCCGAGGCCCAGCCCGCCCGCCATCCGTTGGAGGTGGCGCTGGGCCGGGACATCGCCGGCCGCGGGGTCATCGAGAGCCTGGCCGCCATGCCGCACATCCTCATCGCCGGCGCCACCGGGGCGGGCAAGTCGAGCTGCCTCAACTCGATGCTGACGTCGGTCCTGCTGCGGGCCACGCCCGACCAGGTCCGCATGATCCTGGTCGACCCCAAGCGGGTCGAGCTCAACCAGTACAACGGCCTGCCCCACCTGCTGACGCCGGTGGTGGTCAACCCCCGCAAGGCGGCCAACGCCCTGGCGTGGGCCGTCACCGAGATGGAGCGGCGGACCGACCTGCTGGCCGAGGTCGGCGTCCGCGACATCTCCGGCTACAACGCCGCCTACGACCGCGGCGACCTCACGCGCGAGCAGGCGCCGGGCATCCCGGCCGCCGTCGAGCACACCCGCCTGCCGTACGTGCTGGTGGTGGTGGACGAGCTCAACGACCTGATGATGGTGGCGGCCCGGGACGTGGAGGAGTCGATCTGCCGCATTGCCCAGATGGGCCGGGCCTTCGGCATCCACCTGGTGATCGCCACCCAGCGGCCGTCGGTGGACGTCATCACCGGCGTCATCAAGGCCAACGTGCCGTCCCGGCTGGCGTTCGCGGTGTCGTCGCTGGCCGACAGCCGCGTCATCCTCGACCAACCGGGCGCCGAGCGCCTGGTGGGCAAGGGCGACATGCTGCTCCTCACGGCGTCGTCCAACGTGCCGCGGCGCATCCAGTCCCCGTGGGTGAGCGAGGACGAGGTCCGGGCGGTGGTCTCCCACTGGCGCCGGCTGGCGCAGCCCCGCTACGTCGACGGCGTGGAGGGCGACGGCCCCGACGGCGGGACGCCCGGCGGTGGTGGCAGGTCGGGCGGCGCAGGGTCGTCGGGTGACGAGGACGACGACGGGATGGTGGCCGCCGCCATGGACCTCGTCGTGCGCTCCCAGCTCGGGTCCACGTCCATGCTCCAGCGCAAGCTGCGCGTGGGCTTCGCCCGGGCGGGGCGGATCATGGACCTGCTGGAGCAGAAGGGCGTGGTCGGCCCGTCCGAGGGGTCCAAGCCCCGGGCCGTGCTGATGTCGGTGGAGGAGCTGGAGTCCCCGGAGAGCGGGGCGTCGTCGCCGGTGGGCGGCTAGCCCGGCTGGCCCGCCACCGCTACAGCGGCAGGCCGGGCACCTGGACGGCGGGGATGAACGCGATCTCCTGCACCAGCACCCCGAACTCCTCGGGCAGGGCCTCCACGGTGAGCTGGCGGCCGCCGCCGGCCACCGACACCGGGCAGCCCAGCTGGTCCTCGTCCACCTCGAGGCTGGTCTCGAAGAAGCGCTCGAAGTGCGACTTCTTCGCGCCGATCGAGAAGCTCCCTCCCACCGGGGCGTGGACCTCGAAGCCGGCGTTGGCGAAGAACTGCTTGGTGCGGGCAACCTGCGCCACCGCCACCGGGACCTTCATCTCCTTGGGCTGCTCGTCCTTGGCCGTCGTGATGTTGACGCCCTCGGGCACGGCCACCTTGACGGCGGGGCCGGACTCGTACGCCTCCTCGGGAGCGCGCTCGGCGGCCGGCTTGAGCTGCACCACGGCGGAGATCCAGCGGTCGGTGTTGCGATCGAAATCCACGCCGGCAGCCTACCTGCGTCCCCCCTCCTAGTTCGGCGCCGGCCCGTCACCCGACCCTGACCTCGATCAGCTCGCCGGTGTGCTCCGGCCCGTCGTCGGGCCGACGGGCGCAGCCGACGAGGTAGTGGCCGGGCTCCAGGTCGATGGTCAGGAAGATCGTCGAGCCGGCGGGCACGTCGAAGACGTTGCCGGCGATGGCCGCCGGCAGGGTGTCGGGATAGCCGGGAGCGGGCGGCACCTCGCCCTCGAAGAGCGACGTGTAGGCGGCGTCGATCTCGGCGTAGGTCGTGGTGGGGGACCGCTTGCGGGCCACCAGCACCTCGTGCGGGCCGCCGGCGCCCGACCGGACCTCGAGGGTGGTGCGCCCGGCGGGCAGCGCCGCCGGGCCGGTGATGGTGCCGCCCTCGATGGCGTACGCCGCCGCGGGCGACGGCGCCGGCGGGCGGGCGTCGCCCTCGGTCACCTCCAGCTCGGCCACCATCCCCTTGGCCGAGTGGGGGACGTCCTCGCCCGCGGTGGGCACGAAGCACATGACGGCGTACGTCCCTGCCGCCAGGAACGGCGTGGTGACCTCCATCGCCTCCCCGGGCCCGAGCAGCCCGCCGGGGGCGTCGAGCTCCTTCTCGAAGACCTGCTCGAAGGCGGCGGCGTCCTCGGAGGCGAGCGCCTCGATCACGTCGTCCACCGTCTTGTCGCTGCGGAGGAGGCCGAAGCCGGCCATGTGGACCTCGCGACCGCCGTTGCGGAAGGCGACGGTGCCGGTGCCGGCGACCAGCGGGCCGCCGACGTCGAAGCCGTACTCCCGCATGCCGATCGTGACGATGTTGGCGGCGGTGGCCTCCGTGGTCGGGGGGACGGCTGCCGTCGTCGACGACTCCCGGGCGGCGTCGCCGTCGCCGTCGCCGGTGCAGCCGGCGAGGAGGACGGCAGCGACGGTCGCGGCGAGCAGCCTGGGCGGGCGGCGTGGGGTCAAGCGACGCTCCTTGGTCGGGCCGCCTCCGCCGGTGGAGGGCCCGCCGGGAACATACCGCCGAGGCGCCCTCACCCGCCGGGCCGCCCCGCGGGCGTCCGGCACCAGGAATCGACACCCCGGTGCCGGTTCCTGGTGCCAGACGGCGGCCGGCACCGCTCCGGACCACCGCGCCGTCACCGGCCGGGCCGTCACCCCCCGGGCCGGTTGCGCCGGCGGCGGGCGGCCGCCGACCAGCCCGCCAGCCCGGCGAGGGTGGCGGCGAACGCCGCCAGGCCCCACCGGCCCCCGCCTTCGGTGCCCCGGCGGGGGGACGAGGCCAGGCCGTCGCCCGCTGGAGCGGTGGTGGTGGCGGCGGCCGACGGCACGGGCCCCTCGGGCGGGGTCGGCGCCGGCGAGCCGCCGGCCGCGGCGGTGGGCGCCGTCGTGGTGGCCGCCGGTGCGGTGGTCGCCGTGGCCGGCGGCCGGGGGCTCGGGCGACCGATGGTCGTCGTCGCCGCGCCGGGCCCCGGGGCGGTGGTCACCGGGGAGGCGGCGGTCATCGACGTCGACGCCGTCGTCGTGGCCGCCGCCGTCGACGAAATGGTCGTCGCCGCCACCTCGCCGCACACCTCGGCGACGGTCGCGAACGGCGGCGTGCCGCCGGTGCCCCAGCGCCACCCCTCCACGTCACCGTCGCGCACCGTCGTGCTCGACGCCCCCACCCCCGAGGTCCGCAGGGCGGCCGTCCCCGAGGTGGCGCGGCTGTAGCTCCAGAACCTCCCGGCCGGGTCGCAGGTCAGGCACGACTCGTCGCCTGGGCACCCCGTCCCGCACAGCGCGCACACCGCCGCCCCCTTGCCGGCGAAGGCGCGCAGGACGGGGTCGGTGCCGGCCCGCACGAGCGCCTCGATGCCCGTCAGCGACTCCTCGGTGAAGCGCACGCACACCCGGCGCACCTCGGTGCCGGTGTCGACGACGACCGCCGCCCGGTGCTCGGGCGGGGGCTGGGCGACGGCGGCGCCGGCCCCGGGCGCCTGGTCGAGGGCGGCGAGCGACATGCCGGCGGTGGCTGCCGCCGCCGCCACGCGCCGCGCCGCGGCCGGTCGCACGGCGCTCAGGGCGAGACGCCGACGACCGGGGCGGCCAGGCGGGGCAGCCCGCCGGCGCGCCGGCGGTCCGCCCCCGACGGTGCGACCCCGCCGTCGGCCGACACCAGGAGGTAGCCGTCGCCGGCGAGGGTGGGGAGGATGGCGACCGTGCCCGTCGACGGCGACGGGTGGCTGACGGCGCTCCGGCCGTGGTACCGGGCGCCGCCGAAGGCGAACACCCCGCCGTCGCGGCCGACCAGCCAGTAGCCCGGTCCGCTCGCCGCCGACGCCATGGCGGTGACCGGCGCGGCCAGGGGGAGCGACGCCGCCGACCCGGCGAAGGCGGCGTCGCCGAAGGCGAACACCCCGCCGTCGTCCGCCACCAGCCGGTAGCCGCGACCCGACGGGGTGGCCGCCATGCCCACCACGGGACGGTTGAGGGCCAGCGCCCCGGTCGAACCGAGGTAGGGGGCGTCCCCGAAGGCGAACACGCCGCCGTCGGAGGCCACCAGCCAGTAGCCGCGGCCCGACGGCGTGGCCGCCATCGCCACCACGGGACGGTTCAGTCGCAGCGCCCCGGTGGAGCCGAGGAAGGGGGCGTCGCCGAAGGCGAACACCCCGCCGTCGTCCGCCACCAGCCAGTAGCCCTGGCCGCCGGGGCGGGAGGCCATGCCCACCACCGGCCGGTTGAGCCGCAGCCCGCCGGCCGACCCGAGGAAGGGCGAGCCGAAGGCGAACACCCCACCGTCGGCCGCCACCAGGCGGTAACCGTCGTCGGCGCAGTAGGCGGGGGCCCGCACCACCGGGAGCCAGCGGCGGGTGAGCGCCTGCACGGCCTGCGAGGTGGCGAAGGTGTTCACGCCGAACGAGTCGTTGGGGCCGGCGACGTGGCCGTCGGGCGCCTGGCGGGCGGCCAGCGAGGCGGCCGCCGCCGGCCAGCACGTCGCCACGTCCCGGCCCGCCGCCGTCAGCCCGAGGATGGCGAGGGCGGTGGCGTTGGGGTCCTCGGCGCCGAACGCCGCCCACCCGCCGGTGGGCAGCCGGTTGGCGGCCAGGAAGGCGACGGCGCGGCGCACCGGCTCGTCGAACGGGTCGACGCCCGCCGCCGCCAACGCCTGGAGGGCGAGCCCGGTGGTGTCGACGTCGACGTCGCTGCCCTTGGGGTCGCCGGCGAAGTTCCAGCCCCCGTTCGCCTGCTGGGCGGCCAGGACGAACGCCCGGGTGGCGGCGGGCACGGCGCGCCCGGCCAGGCGGGAGGCCAGCACCGCGTAGAGCGTGGCGTTCAGGGCACCCGGCGGGCCGAACGAACCGTCGGCGTTGGCGCCCGAGTCCATGCGGGCGACGAGGTTGGCGGCACCGTCGCCCTGCGGGTCGAAGGCGGCGGGGTCGAAGCCGAGCGGGGCCACGGCCAGCACGACCAGCTTGGCCGCCTGGCCGGCCGACGGGGTGGTCTCGGCCAGGTCGTCGAGGTAGTCGAGGGGCGTGCGGCCGTCCTTCACCGTGGCCGCCACCGCCGCCCGGGCCTGGGCGCTGCTCCAGGAGGGACCGGTCTGGGCCGCCTCGGCGATGGCGAGCACGGCGTCTGGCGTCTCGAAGCCCGGGAAGCCGGCCGTCTCGAAGCCGCCGTCGGGCTGCTGGTTCGCCTCGAGGAAGGCCACCGCCCGAGCGGCGTCGAAGGGCGGGGCGAGGACCGTGCCGCTGGCGGCGGCGGGCCCAACGGGCACGGCGGGCACCAGCGCGAGCGCGAGCGCGCTGAGGACGACGGCGAGGGTGATGCGGCGGGACATGTCTTGCCTCCGTTGGCCCCGTTCCACGAGGGCCGGCCAAGGTGTGACGGACGCCGTTGGATCCGGCGTGCAGGGCGGGCGTCCTGGCTCCCGGCCCCGGGGGACCGGTCACAGTTGCGGGTCAGCGTCGGTCTCGCACCGACTTCCCCCGTCCCGCCCCGAGGGGCGGGACCACCACCGGCATCCGGACCGGCGGCGACCTCTGCCGGGGCGTGACATTACGCCTCCGCCCCGAGCCCGTCCACAATGTCGCCGTGCGCCCCGCGTCCCCGCCCCTGCACGCCGTGGCCTGGCTGGTGTGGGCCGTCGCCGCGGCGGCCAGCGTGGAGCTGGCGACGAGCCCGGTCTACGTCGCCGTGGTGGTGGGCGTGGCGTTTGTCGTCGTCTCCGTGCACGGGGAGGACACGCCGCTGGCCCGGGCCTTCCCCCTGCTGCTCTCCGTGGGGCTGGCCTTCGCCCTGCTCCGGGTGGTCCTCACCGCGGCCACCACCCACACCGGCGCCGACGCCCTGTTCACCACGCCGTCGTTCACCCTGCCCCGGCTCCTGGGCGGGTTCGAGGTCGGCGGCCCCGTCGAGCTGGGCGTGGTGCTCCAGTCGGCGGCCGAGGGCTTCGCCATCGTGGGCGTCATGGCCGTCTTCGGCGCCTTCAACGCCGTGGTGTCCCACCACGAGCTGGTGCAGTCGGCACCGCGTGCGTTCTACGAGCCGGGGCTGATCCTCACCGTCTCGATCGCCTTCGTCCCCGCCACGGTGGCGACGGTGGCCCGCGTGCGGGAGGCCGACCGGGCCCGGACGGGCGGGCGGGTGGTGCGGCGGGGCCGCCTGCTCCGGCTCGTCGTCCCGGTGATGGAGACGGCGCTCGAGCGGGCCCTGCTGCTGGCCGAGTCGATGGACGCCCGGGGGTTCGCCTCGGGCCCGCCGACCCGGGCCGACCGGGTCGCCGGGTGGTGCGTGCTCGCCGCCCTGGCCGGGCTGGGCGGCGCCTTCGTCGCCCTGGTGGGCCGGGCCCGGGGCGCCGCCCTGGCCCTGGGGCTGGTGGGTGTGTTTGCGGTGGCGGCGGCCGTGGCGGTGGCCTCGCGCCGGTCGGCCCGCCCGCGCTACCGGGCCCGCCGGATGGGCGCCCGGGACTGGGCGGTGGCGGCCGTCTCGCTGGCCGCGCCGGCCGGCCTGGCCGTGCTGGCGCTCTCCGGCGACGAGACCCTGCGGTGGGCGGCCAGCCCGCTGCGGCTCCCCGAGTTCGACCCGGCCGCCGGCCTGGCCCTCGCCGCGCTCACCGTGCCGGCGTGGCGGGCGTCGCCGTGACGGCGCCCGCCCTCGACTACCGCGGCGTCGGCTTCGCCTATCCGGGCGGCGACCCCGTGCTGGCGGGCGTCGACCTGGCCGTGCGGGCGGGCGAGATCCTGCTCGTCGCCGGGCCGTCGGGGTCGGGCAAGAGCACGCTCCTGCGCTGCGCCAACGGCCTGGTGCCCCACGCCACCGGCGGCCGGTTCCGGGGCGAGGTCGTGACGCTCGGCCGCTCGACCAGGTCCCACCCGCCCCGCCGCCTGGCCGACGCGGTCGGCTTCGTCCATCAGGACCCGGAGTCGCACTTCGTGGTGGACCGGGTGGAGGGCGACATCGCCTTCGTGCTGGAGAACCTGGGCATGGCCCCCGTCGCCATGCGCCGGCGGGTGGAGGAGGTGCTCGACGCCCTCGGCATCGCCCACCTGCGGGACCGGTCGCCGGGGACGCTCTCGGGGGGCGAGCAGCAGCGCTGCGCCATCGCCGGGGCGCTGGCGGCCGGCCCGGCCGCCCTCGTGCTGGACGAGCCCACGTCCCAGCTCGACCCCCAGGGGGCGGAGGACGTGCTGGCCGCCGTCGCCCGGCTCAACGCCGATCTCGGCACGACCGTCGTGCTGGCCGAGCACCGCCTCGAGCGCGCCGCCCCCCTGGCCGACCGCGCCGTCCTGGTCGCCGGGCCCGGCGCCGCCGCGACGAGGTTGGCGCCGGGGCCGGTGGGCGACGTCCTGGCCGCCTATCCGGGGGCGCCGAGCGTCACCCGGTTGGGCCGGCTGCTCGGCTGGGACCCGCCGCCGCTCACCGTCCGCGACGCTCGTCGCCTGGCCGGCGCCGACCCCCGCCTCGCCGGTCCTCCCCCCGCCGCCGCGGCGCTCCCGACGCCGGGCGGCACGGTGGTGGCGGCCCGGGGCGTCGGCGTGTCGCTGGGCGGCCGGGCGGTGCTGAAGGACGTGGACGTCGACGTGCGCCGGGGCGAGGTCGTGGCCCTCCTGGGCCGCAACGGCTCGGGCAAGACGACGCTCCTGCGTGTCCTCGCCGGCCTGCTGGCGCCGGGCCGGGGCGAGGTGCGCTCAGCCGGCCGCGCCGCCTACGTTCCCCAGGACCCCGACGCCCTGCTCCTCGGCCCGACGGTGCGGGCCGACGTCGCCACCACGCCCCGCCTCCTCGGGGGCCGCGACCCCGAGGCGGTCGACGAGTGGCTGGCCGCCCTCGACCTCGGCGCGCTGGCCGACCGCCACCCCCGCCGGCTCTCGGCCGGACAGCGCCAGCGGGTGGCGGTGGCCGCCATCGCCGTGGGTCGGCCCGACGTCCTCCTGCTGGACGAGCCGACCCGGGGGATGGACGCGCCGTCGAGAGCCGCCCTCGAGCGGGCGGTGGCGGGCGTGGCGGCGCGGGGGGGCGCCGTCGTCCTCGCCACCCACGACGTCGAGCTGGCCGCCCGGTGCGCCACCCGCGTGGTGGTGCTCGGCGACGGCGACGTGGTGGCCGACGGGCCGAGCCGCACCGTGTTGGCCGGCTCGCTGTTCGCGCCGCAGGTCCTGCGGGTGGCGCCCCCGTTCCTCACCGTCGAGGAGGTGGCGGCCTCCCTCGCCGCCCCGGCACGGGGCGACCGGTGACCCCAGGCATCCGCCCCGCCGTCGTCTACGCCCTGGTGGTGGCCGTCGGGGCAGGGGCGTTCCTCTACCCGTTCTGGCTCCCCCGGGAGGCGCTGCCCGCCACCGCCCACGCCGGCGACGCGCCGCTGGTCGCCGCCGTCGTCGGCGTGCTGGTCGTGGCCGCCGTCACGCTGGAGCTGCGGCGGGGAGCGATGAACGGCGCCGCCGTCGCCGTCCTCGGCGTGCTGTCGGCCATCGGCGGCCTGCTGCGCCTGCTCGACCTGCCGGGCGGCGGCAGCGGGATCTTCTTCCTGGTCGTCCTCGCCGGTGCCGCCTTCGGGGCCCGCTTCGGCATGCTGCTCGGCCTGTGCGCCATGGCGACGTCGGCCGTGCTCACCGGAGGCATCGGCCCGTGGCTCCCGTTCCAGATGCTGGCCCTGGGCTGGATGGGCGCCGCCGCCGGGCTGGTCGGCCTGGTGACCCGCCGCCTGCCCGTGGCCGGCGAGGTCGCCGTGCTCGCCGCCTTCGCCTGGGTCTGGGGATTCGTGTTCGGGGCGATCATGAACCTGTGGTTCTGGCCCTTCGCCCTCGGCGACGGGGCGCTGTCGTGGGTGCCCGGCATGTCGCTCGGCGAGACCCTGCGTCGGTACTGGTCGTTCTACGTGGCCACGTCGCTGGCATGGGACGCGGCGGCCGCGCTGACCAACGCGGTGCTCGTCGCCGTCACCGGCCGCCCGCTGCTGGCGTCGCTGCGGCGCGTCGCCGGCCGCCTGGCGCCCGTCGTGGAGCTCGAACCGCTGCCCGGACGCGACGAAGGCGCCCTCTTCGTTGAGGGCGCCTCCGTTGGGGGTGGGGGAGCGGCGGTCTAGAAAGGGACAGGGGGAGTTGCTAGGCGGCTCGGCCCATGGGGCTGCGCCGCACGTGCCGGACCTCGGGCTCCTCGCCCTCGGACGTGCCGAGCCAGTGGAAGGCGGCCCGCCAGACGCTGGTGGCGCCGGCGATGGTCACGCCGGTGAGGAAGGTGCCCATCCAGCTCTCGCGAAGGGCGACGTTCCAACCCTCGAACAGCGAGTAGTCGATGGCGAACGCACCGACGACGCCGACGAGCAGGGTGACGAAGCCGTGGAGCTTGGTGGTGCCGGGTGCCAGATCCTCGACGGCGTCGACGATCTTGAACAGAGCCAGCCCGAGCAGCAGGGTCACGGCGAAGGTGTACATGTCCGGTGGTTCCTCCTGACGGGAGGTCGTGGGTTCCCGTCGAAGATTGGACCGTTCGCATGGCGGGCGGGTAACAGCGCGTACGGTGCCGTCCGTGCGTGCCCGGGCGCCCGCTTCCTCCGCCAATCTGGGGCCCGGCTTCGACACCCTGGCCGTGGCCCTCGCCCTCCACGTGGAGGTGACGGTGGAGGACGCCGACGCGCTCACCGTGGTCACCGAAGGAGAGGGCTCGGAGCTCCCGGCCGACGCCTCGCACCTGGCCGCCCGCATCGCCGCCGGGGTGGTCGGCCACGACCGCCTGCGCGTCACCGTGCGGTCGGCCATCCCGGTGGGGCGGGGCCTGGGGTCGTCGGCCGCGCTGGCCGCCGCGGCGGCCGCCGCGGCCGGCGCCCCCGACCCGCTGGCCGTCGCCATCGCCACCGACGGGCACCCCGACAACGCGGCGGCGACCGTCCTCGGCGGGCTGGTGGCGGCGGCCACGGTGGACGGCGCGGCGGTGACCCGCCGGCTCCCGCTCGACCCCGGTCTCGCCTTCGTGGTCCTGGTGCCCGAGCGCCGGCTCCCCACCGAGGAGGCGCGCGGCGCGCTGCCGGCGACCGTCCCCCACGCCGACGCCGCGTTCAACCTGGGCCGCCTGGCCCTGCTCGTCGCCGGCCTGGCCGACCGCCGGCTGCTGGTGCGCCAGGCGGCCGAGGACCGCCTGCACCAGGCCCAGCGGGCGCCCCTGTTCCCGGAGGCGGCCGCCCTGCTCGACGGGCTGGTCGAGGCCGGCGCGCTGGCGTCGTGCTGGTCGGGCGCGGGCCCCAGCCTGCTCGGCGTCTGCGATGCCGAGGGGGCGGACGACGTGCGGGCCCGGGGCGACGAGCTGCTGGCCGCCGCCGGCGTCCCCGGCCGGGCCCTGCGGCTGGCTCCCGACCTCGACGGGCTGGTCGTGGACGGCACCCCGGTGGCCGTCGGCTAGCGTCGTCGGATGGCCAGTTACGAGGGTTACTGCGTGAAATGCCGCGAGAAGCGCCAGTTCGACGGCCAGGAGGTCGAGATGGCGAACGGCCGGCGGGCGGCCCAGGGGTCGTGCCCCGAGTGCGGGACGAAGATGAACCGCATGCTCGGCAAGAACGCCTGACCGCCAGCTCGGCACCGCCTCCCCGGGTTGCCCACCCGCCCGTCACGCGAGCTCCGCGCCGTCCCGAACCCGCACCCGGGCCGGGACTACGAGGTGCGCTGCACCACGCCCGAGCTCACGTGCGTGTGCCCCGTGACGGGCCAGCCCGACTTCGCCACCGTCACCATCACCTACGTGCCGGACCGGTCCATCGTCGAGCTGAAGTCGCTCAAGGCGTACCTGTGGAGCTACCGGGATGAGGGCGCGTTCCACGAGGACGTCACCAACCGCATCCTCGACGACCTGGTCGCCGCCATCGGGCCGCGCCGCATGACGGTGACGACCGACTGGCTGGTGCGGGGCGGCATCACCACGTCGGTGCGGGCCGAGCACCCCTGAGCGCGTCGCTCGACCTGTCCCGCACGTCGGCCGCCGTCGAGCACGGCGCCGAGGAGGGCACGTCGGTCGGCGCCCAGGTGGGCGTCTGGTTCCGGGGCGACACGGCCACGCTGGTGTCGGGGCTCGCCGCACCCGGGCGCGCCATGGCGGGCGACACGCTGCTGCCCTGGTTCTCGGTCACCAAGGTGCTGGTCGGCCTGTCGGTGATGCAGCAGTGGGAGCGCGGGCGGCTCGACCCCGACGACGCCGTAGCCGCCCACGTCCCCGAGTTCGGCGCCAACGGCAAGGAGCGGGTGACGCTGCGCCACCTCCTCACCCACACCGCCCGCCTCGCCGCCGCGGTGGGCGACGACTCGTGGCCGGGGCTGCTCGACACGGCCTGCGCGTCGCCCCTGGCCGAGGGGTGGGAGCCCGGCCGGAGGGCCGCCTACTCGCCCCAGCTGGCCTACAGCGTGCTGGGCGAGGTGGTCCAGCGCCTCGACGGTCGGCCGCTCGACGCGTACGTGAGCGAGGAGGTGTTCGAGCCGCTCGGGATGGCCGACTCCTGGCTCGCCCTGCCGCCCGAGCGCTACGAGGCCTACGGCGACCGCGTGGGCGTGATGTACGACACCAAGCGGGACGGGCCGGGCCCCGTCCCGTCGCTCGCCCGGGCGTCGGGGTTCGAGCGGACGCGGCCGAGCAGCAGCGGCGTGGGACCGGCCGCCGACCTGGTGCGGCTGCTCGTCGCCCTGCTCCACAAGGGCGAGCTGGACGGCGTGCGGGTGCTGTCACCCCAGGGCGCCGACACCATGTGCGCCCGCCACCGCTCCGGCCTGGAGGACGAGACGTTCGGCGAGCACGTCGACTGGGGCCTGGGCGTGATCGTGAACTCGTGGCACTACCGGCGCCGGCCGGCGCCGTACGGCTTCGGCGACCACGCGTCGCCGCGCGCCTTCGGGCACGGCGGCAACCAGTCGTCGGTGGCCTTCGCCGACCCCGACGCCGGGCTGGCGGCGGTGGTGATCTTCAACGGCATGGCGGGAGAGGCCCGCCACCACCGGCGCACCCAGCGGGTGGTCAACGCGATCTACGAGGACCTCGGCCTGGCCGGCTGACCGCGCCGCGTCCCGGCGCCGCACCGAGCGCGGCTACAGGTGCTCGGTGGCCGCGTCCTGGACGGCGGTGACGATGGGCTCCCAGGCCGCGCCCGCCTGGCGGGTGACGGTGACGAAGTCGTTGACCCCGAAGATGGACGCCACCCCCGGTGCCGCGAAGACGGCCTCGGCGAAGGCGTTCCCGTCGGCCTCCGCCTCGGCCGCCGCGTTGAAGCTGAGGGTCCCCGGCAGTGTGACGTCCAGCTGGAAGCGGAGGGCGTTGGGGTTGGGCGACGGGGAGGGGACGGCGGTGGCCATGTCGGGATCGTACCGACCGCTCGGCGCCGGAGGATCGGGCGCCGGGGCCTCCGGTAGATTCGGGCCCCATGAGCGGGCGCTACTGGGTCGAGACCCTCGGGTGCCCGAAGAACCAGGTGGACTCCGACAAGCTGGTGGGCACCCTCGCCGACGACGGGATGACGCCCGCCCCCTCGGCCGCCGAAGCCGACCTCGTGGTGGTGAACACGTGCGCCTTCGTGGAGGCCGCCCGCCAGGAGTCCGTCGACACGGTGCTGGCGCTGGCCGATGCCAAGGCCGACGGCGCCCGCCTGGTCGTCACCGGCTGCCTGGCCGAGCGCTACGGCGACGAGCTGGCCGACGCCCTTCCCGAGGCCGACCTGGTGGCCGGCTTCGGCGTCCCGGTGACCCTCGGGCGCCGGCCGGCACCTGACGCGGCGAAGCTCGACCTGCTCAACCTGCCTCGCCCCCCGTCGGCGTCGCCGTGGGCCTACGTGAAGGTGGCCGAGGGGTGCGACCGCCACTGCGGGTTCTGCGCCATCCCGTCGTTCCGGGGCCGCCAGCGCTCGCGATCGGTGGAGTCCGTCCTCCACGAGGTGGACGCCCTCGGCGCCCGGGAGATCGTGCTCGTCGCCCAGGACCTGGCGTCGTACGGGAGGGACGACCCGTCGTTGGGGGCGGGCTCGATCGTGCCCCTGGTGGAGGCGGTGGCCGACCGGGTGGAGCGGGTGCGGTTGCTCTACCTGTACCCGTCCGACCTCACCGACGCCCTGGTCGCCGCCATCGGGGCCACGGGCGTCCCCTACTTCGACCTGTCGCTCCAGCACGCGTCCAGGCCGCTGCTGCGCCGGATGCGGCGGTGGGGCGACGGCGACCGCTTCCTGCGCCGCATCGCCACCATCCGGGAGCGGTACCCCGACGCCGCCTTCCGGTCCAGCTTCATCGTCGGCTACCCCGGCGAGACGGAGGCCGACCACGACGCCCTGCTCCGGTTCCTCGACCGGGCGCAGCTCGACTGGTGCGGCTTCTTCCCCTACTCCGAGGAGGACGGGACGTACGCCGCCTCCCTGGACGGCAGGGTCGAGGCGGGACTGATGTCCGAGCGCCTGGCCGAGGCCTCCGAGGTGCAGGACGCCATCACCGCGGCGCGCCGGCGGGCGCTGGTCGGGCACACTCTGCGGGTGCTCGTCGACCGGCCGGGGGTGGGCCGCAGCCACCGCGAGGCGCCCGAGATCGACGGCGTGGTGCGCGTCCCGCAAGAGCTGGCCGTGGGGACGACGTTCGAGGTGGTCGTCACCGCCGCCGTCGGCCCCGACCTCGAGGCGGAAGCGGCGTAGCGCCGGCATGGCCTCCATCCCCTTCGGGCCCACCGCCCTCGCCACGCCGGCCAACGCCGTCACCATCGCCCGCGTCGTGACCACGCCCGTCCTCCTGGCCATGATCCTGGGCGGCGGCGCCTCGTGGCCGGCGCTGGCGTTCTGGGTGGTGCTCTCGGGGACGGACTGGGTGGACGGCTACCTGGCCCGCCGCCAGGGGGTCACCCGCTCGGGCGCCTTCCTCGACCCCCTGGCCGACAAGTTCCTCGTGCTCGGCGCCATGTACGCGCTGGTGGCCGAGGGCCTGTTCTGGTGGGTGCCGGTCACGCTGATCGCCGTGCGGGAGGTCGTCATCAGCGTGTACCGCACGTGGATGGGGAAGCGGGGCGTGTGCATCCCCGCCCGCTGGTGGGCGAAGGTGAAGACGGTCGTGCAGCAGGTGGCGGTGGCCCTGGCCCTCCTGCCGCTCACCACCGACGAGTCCCTCGTGGCCTCGTTCGTCCTGTGGGTGAGCGTCGTGCTCGCCCTCGTCACCGGTGCGCAGTACCTGCTCGACTCCCGGAAGGTGATGGCGACCGAGCAGGGCCGTGCGGTGTGAGATCGTCGCCGTCGGCAGCGAGCTCCTGCTCGGCCAGACGGTGGACACCAACTCGGCGTGGCTGGCCGACAGGCTGGCGGCCCACGGCATCGACTGCTTCTTCCACACCACGGTGGGCGACAACGTGGGCCGCATCGCCTCCGTGCTGCGCGCCGCGCTGGGGCGGAACGACGCCGTCGTCGTCTGCGGAGGCCTGGGGCCGACCCAGGACGACGTCACCCGGGAGGCCGTCGCCGAGGTGGCCGGCGTGCCCCTCGAGCGCGACGAGGAGGTGCTCGAGCGCATCCGCAGCCTGTTCGAGCAGCGGGGCCGGGAGATGGCGGAGAGCAACTGCCGGCAGGCGGACGTGCCGCGCGGGGCCGTCGTCATCCCCCAGACGCGGGGGACGGCGCCCGGCCTGATCGTCGAGGTGGGCGGCGGCGTCATCTACGCCCTGCCCGGCGTCCCCGAGGAGCTGTGCGACATGGCCGAGCGGGCGGTGATGCCCGACCTGGCGGCCCGGGCCGGCACCCGGTCGACGATCGTCTCCCGGATGGTCCGCACCTGGGGCCTGGCCGAGTCGACCCTGGCCGAGCGGGTGGCGCCCCGCCTGGCCGCCCTCGACGAGGCGGGCGGCAACCCCACGCTCGCCTTCCTGGCCAGCGGCGTGGAGGGCATCAGGATCCGCATCACGGCCAAGGCGGAGACGCGGGAGGCGGCGCTGGCCATGGTCGAGGCGGAGGACGCCGAGCTGCGGGCCATCCTGGGCTCGCTGGTCTTCGGCGTGGACGACGACACCATGGAGGGCGCCGTCGGCGCGCTCCTGGAGGACGCCGGGATGACGCTGGGCCTGGCCGAGTCGATGACGGGCGGGCTGGTGGCGTCCCGCCTCATCAACGTGGCCGGCTCGAGCGCGTGGTTCCGGGGCTCGGTGGTCGCCTACGACTCGCAGGTGAAGTTCGACGTCCTGGACGTGCCCGAGGGGCCGGTGGTGAGCGAGGAGGCGGCGGCGGCCATGGCCGAGGGGGCGGCCAAGGTGCTGGGCGCCGACGTGGGCCTGTCGGTGACGGGCGTGGCCGGGCCGGCCGAGCAGGAGGGCCGGCCGGTGGGCACCGCCTACTTCGGGCTGTGCCTCGACGGGCACACCGAGGTGTCGCACCACCGGCTGCCCGGCGACCGCGAGCGCATCCGCCAGTTCGCCACCATCTCCATGCTGGACCTGCTCCGCCGGAGGCTGCTGGAGCGCCTCGGCCCCACCGGGTGAGCGCCGGGCCGGCGCCCGCCGGCCCCGGGGCCGGTTCCCGGAGGGCCCCGCCCCGGCACCGGGACGGTCGTGGGGGCCACCGGTGAGGTTGTTCGTGGCGGTGTGGCCGCCGGAGGACGTGGTGGCGGCGGTGGCGTCGGCCGTCGCCTCCCTGCGGGCCGCCCACCCCGACGAGGCGAAGGGGCTGCGGTGGACGGGGCCCGAGCAGTGGCACGTCACCCTGCGCTTCCTGGGCGAGGCCGACGTCGACCAGGCCCGGGCGGCGTTGCGCCGGGCCGCCTCGGAGGACGGGTTCGGGCCGGCGACCGCCGTCGCCGGGCCGGCCACGGGCCGGTTCGGGCGGCGGGTCCTGCACCTCCCGGTGGCGGGGCTGGGCGGGCTGGCCGCCGCGGTGGCGGCGGCCAGCCCGCCCAGCCC
>DATLFN010000050.1 GCA_035540975.1 Acidimicrobiales bacterium | reverse complement strand
GGGCGGGGCCGGCAGACCATGCCCTCCAGGCGCAGGTGCTCGCCGGAGTAGTCGAACGGCTCGCCGGTGAAGGCGAGGCGGAGGACCTCGAGCGTCTCGGCCATCCGCGAGACCCGGGCGCCGGCGGGCGGGAAGGGCAGGCCGGCGGCGGCGTACTCCGGCTCGAACCACCCCGCCCCCAGCCCGACGGTGAGCCGGCCCCCGCTCACCACGTCGATCGTCGCCAGCGCCTTGGCCAGGGCGCCGGGCGGGCGCAGGTGGGGGCACAGGACGAGGGTGCCGAGGCGGGCCCGGGTCGTCACCCGGGCGAGGGCGGCGAGGGTCGACAGGGCCTCGAACCCCTCGACCTCGCCGGGGGCGCCGTCGGCCGGGGCGACGCCCCAGCGCTCCAGCGAGAGGAACAGGTGGTCGGAGATCCACACCGAACCCAGGCCGGAGCCCTCGGCGGCCGCCGCCCAGCGCAGCACCGTCTCCCAGCGCAGCGGGCGCTCCCCGGGGACGGAGTGGTCGTAGTGCGGGAGGGCGAGGCCGACGTCCACGGGCGAAGCGTAGGAGCGGCGTGCCAGCGTGGAGCGTGCTCGAGTGCGTCGTGAACGTGAGCGAGGGGCGCGATGCGTCCGTGCTCGAGGCGCTGGCGGCGGCCGCCGGCCCCGCCCTCCTCGACGTCCACACCGACCCGCACCACCACCGCAGCGTGCTCACCCTGGCCGGGCCCGGCGTCGAGGAGGCGGCCCGCCGCCTCGCCGTCGAGGCCGTCGCCCGCATCGACCTCGGCCGCCATGTGGGCGCCCACCCGCGGCTCGGGGCGGTCGACGTCGTCCCGTTCGTCCCGCTCGGCCGGGCGACGATGGCCGACGCGGTGGCCGCCCGCGACCGCTTCGCCCGCTGGGCGGCCGAGCAGCTCGCCGTCCCCTGCTTCGTCTACGGCCCCGAGCGGTCGCTGCCCGACGTGCGGCGGGGCGCGTTCGGTCCGCTCCCCCCCGACACGGGGCCGGCGCTCCCCCACCCCACCGCCGGTGCCGTTGCCGTCGGGGCCCGGCCGGTGCTGGTCGCCTACAACCTGTGGCTGGCGGCCGACGCCCCGGTGGCGACCGCCCGCGCCGTCGCCCGCCGGGCCCGCGGTCCCGCGGTGCGGTCGCTCGGCCTCGACGTCGGCGGACGCGCCCAGGTGTCGTGCAACCTGGTCGACCCGCGGGCGGTGGGCCCGGCCGACGCCTACGACGCCGTCGCCGAGTGCGCGGCGGAGGTGGGGACGGCGGTGGTCGGTGCCGAGCTGGTGGGCCTGGTGCCGGCGAGCGTGCTGGACGCCGTCCCGCCCGAGCGGTGGTCGGCGCTCGACCTGGCCCCGTCCCGGACGATCGAGGCCCGCCTGGAGCGGGCGGGCCTCGGGGGAGGTTCCCGGTCCGGGCCCCGTCAGTGACGGTCGTGGTCGTCGCTGGCGGGGCCCGGGGGCGGAGCGGGGCGGCGCCTTACGACGCCGCCCCCGACCGGCGGGCGAGCGTGCGCGCCCGGCGCAGGCGCCGACGCTCCCGTTCGCTCATGCCGCCCCAGATGCCGAACTTCTCGCTGTTGACCAGCGCGTACTCCAGGCACTCCTCGCGGACGACGCAGCCTCGGCAGACCTCCTTGGCCTCCCGCGTCGACGCGCCCCGCTCAGGGAAGAAGAGGTCGGGGTCGACCCCCATACAGTTCGCCTGGTCCTGCCAGGTCATCACCTCGGCATCGCCGAGGGCCCGCAACAGTCGGTCCATCGGGCTCCCCTCTCACCGGCGTGCCACCGATGTAATTACAACGTTGTCATCATTGCCCCGCCGGGGCCACAAAGCAAACGGAGATTTCGAAATGACCGCCGTCCCGAGGATCGAGCCGGTAGTGGGCGACATCACGACCCAGGAGGTGGACGCCATCGTCAACGCCGCCAACGAGCAGCTGAGCGACGGCGCCGGCGTCTGCGGCGCCATCCACCGGGCCGCCGGCGCCGAGGAGCTGCAGGCCGCGTGTGCCGCCCTGGGCGGGGCCAAGGCGGGTGAGGCCAAGGCCACCCCCGGCTTCGCGCTCCCGGCCCGGTGGATCATCCACGCCGTCGGGCCCCGGTGGACCGGCGGCGGGTTCGGCGAGGAGCTGCGCCTGGCGAGCGCCTACCGCCGCAGCCTGGAGGTGGCCGACGAGCTGGGCGCCCGGTCCATCGCCATCCCGGCCATCTCCACCGGGATCTTCGGCTACCCGCCGGCGCAGGCGGCCAGGGTCGCCGTGCGGACGCTGCGGTCCACGCCCACCGGCGTCGAGCTCATCCGCCTGGTGGCATTCGACGAGGCGACGTACGAGCTCTACCGCCGGGAGCTGGAGGCGACGGCCGGCTCGTAGGCCGCCGGTCGCCGGTCCCGCCGGCCGGGCACGTACGCACATACGCTCCGCGGTCGTGCTGCGGGCCGTCGTGTTCGACTTCGACGGCGTGATCCTCGACACCGAGGAGCCCGAGTACGTCTCGTGGCACCGGGTGTGGGCCGACCACGGCGTCGAGCTCGGTCTCGACGAGTGGGCGCGCTGCATCGGGACGGTCGGCGCCTTCGACCCCATGGCCGAGCTCGTCGCCCGCGCCGGCGTCCCGGTCGACCGCGTCACCGTGGACGAGCGGCGGCGGTCGCTCCACCGCGGGCTGGTCGCGGCCAACGACGTCCTTCCCGGTGTGGCGGAGCTCCTCGACGACTGCCGGGAGCGCGGCGTGCGGGTCGCCATCGCGTCGAGCTCGCCGGTCTCCTGGGTCGACGGCCACCTCCGCCGCCTGGGGCTGGCCGACCGGTTCACCGGCCTGCACTGCTTCGACGGCACCCGCCCGGCCAAGCCGGCGCCCGACCTGTACCGCTGCGCCGTCGAAGCGCTCGGCGTCGAGCCGGACGAGGCGGTGGCCGTCGAGGACTCGCTCAACGGCATCACGGCGGCCCAGGCGGCCGGGCTGGGCTGCGTCGCCGTGCCGGGGCCCATCACCCGCCACCTCGACCTGTCCGCCGCCGACCTGCGGGTGGAGACGCTGGCCGGCGTGCGGGTCGCCGACCTCGAGGCGCTGTCGAACGGCCGGTGACGGCGGTGCCCGCGTCAGGCGCCCCGCCGGTGTTCGCGGCGCCCGGCCCGGCTCATGACCTGCGTTCGGGGGCGAGGACGTCGGCTCGGGCGTAGTGGCCGGCCACGTCGAAGTACCGCTTGGCATGGAGGGCCTGGCGGAGGTCGCAGTCCGCCGAGACGATCGCCTCGCGGTCGTACACCGGCCCGGCCACCACCTCGCCGGTGGGCGAGACGATGCACGCCCCTCCGCGCCCGAAGACGTCCACGCCCTCCGGGAGGGGGAGCGGCAGGTCCGTCGGGAAGGCCGACGCCGGGATGTACTGCGGGATGCTGACGACGAAGGCGCCGCTCTCGATGGCGATGTGGCGCATCGACGCGATCCAGCCGTCGCTGTCGTCCGCCGTCGGCGCCAGCCATATCTGAGGGCCGCCCTGGTACAGCGCCCATCGGGCCAGCGGCATGCGGTTCTCCCAGCACATGAGGCCGGCGACCCGGCCGACGGTCGGGAGCTCGGTGACGTCGAGATCGTCACCGGCGCCGACGCCGTGGAACACCCGCTCGTGCATCGTCGGCATCAGCTTGCGGTGGCGATGGAGGAGGCCCCCGGGGCCGATGAGCAGCAGCGAGTTGTAGAGCGAGCCCGGCCGTGCGTCCTCCCGCTCGTTCACCCCGATGGCGAGGTGGACGCCGCGCCGGGCGCACGCCTCGGCCAGCGTCGCCACGTGGGGCCCGGCGACGTCGACGCTGGAGTCCCACAACCTGGCCCACAGCTCGTCGCAGCCTTCCGCCCAGGTGGCGGCGCGCGCCGCCCACGCGCCGCTGGGGTAGACCGACACGAAGCACTCGGGGAAGGCGACGAAGGTGGCGCCGTCGTCGGCCGCCTCGTCGACGAGGCCGATCGCCTTCTCGACGGTGGCCTCGGCGTCGAGGATCACGGGTGTCGCCTGCACCGCCGCCACCCTGACCGTGTTGAACTCCGCCACGGCGACGAACGTACTCGGCCGACGCAACCGGGCACCGGCACGGGGTGCCTGCCGGGGCGGGAGGTGAACGCGACAGCTCGCCGTGGTCGGCGGGACCGGCCCCGCTCGTCGTGCCGGCCCGGACGCTCCTCGGCGACACGCCTGCACGGGAGCTCGCCGTGTCGGTGGTCCTCACGGTGGTCGCTTCGCACGGGCTGGTGCGCATCGGCGCCCGCGCCCATCGCTACGGTTCGCGGCGTGGCAAGGGGTCGATTCGTCGCCCTCCTCCGGGGCGTCAACGTCGGCGGTCGCAACCTCGTCGCCATGGCCGACCTGCGGGCCGCCTTCGAGGCGGCCGGGTTCGAGGCGGTCAGGACCTACATCCACTCCGGGAACGTGCTGTTCGGGTCGGACGCGCCGCGCCCGTCGCTGGAGGACGCCGTGGAGGCGATGCTGGAGCAGCGCTTCGGCGTGGCGCTCACCGTCGTGGTGCGGTCCCACCGCCAAGCTCCGCGAGGTGGTCGAGAAGGCTCCGGAGGGCTTCGGCACGCAGCCCGGCACCTACCACTCGGACGTCGTGTTCCTGAAGGCGCCGCTGACGAGCGGGAAGGCCATGCGGGTCGTGGCGACGAGGGAGGGTGTCGACCAGGCCTGGCCGGGCCGCGGTGTGGTCTACTTCGCCCGCCTCAGCGCCCGCCGCGCCCAGAGCCGCATGTCCGCCGTCGTCGGCACGCCCGAGTACCGGCGGATGACCATCCGTAGCTGGACGACGACGACGAAGCTGCTCCGCCTCCTCGAGGAGGGGCGCGCCGGCTGAGGTGCTGCGACGTCGGGCTCCCCGGCTGTCAGCGGTCGACGGCGATGGCCGGCTCGCCCACCGGTCGCGCCGCGTCGTCGGTGCGCCGGCGGGGCCGGAACGGATTGAGCACGTCGCCCACCGCGTCCGACACCAGGCTCAGCCCGAGCACGGCCACGACGATGGCCAGCCCCGGGAACACGGCCATCCACCACGCCGACCTCATGAACCCCTGGGCGTTGTTGGCCAGGTACCCGAGGCTCATCACGTTCGGGTCGCCGAGGCCGAGGTAGGAGAGGCTGGCCTCCAGGAGGATGACGCTCGCAGCGAGGAGGGAGATCACCACCCAGGCGGCCGGCAGCACGGACGGGAGCACGTGGCGGACGAGGATGCGCGGGCCCGACGCCCCGAGCGCCCGGGCCGCCTCCACGAACTCGCGTTCGCGCAACGAGAGCGACTCGGCCCGCACGACCCGGGCCAGCATCGGCCACGACGTGAGCCCCAGCACGAGGATGACGATGTCCAGCCCGGCGCCGAGGAGGGCGACGGCCACGATGGCGAGGAAGAACCTCGGGCAGCCCTGGAAGACCTCCGTGATCCGCATCAGCACGTCGTCGACCCGCCCGCCGCAGTAGCCGGCCACGGCGCCGACGAACACGCCGATGAAGCCGGCCAGGAGGACGGCGACGGTGGCCACGATGGTCGAGGTGCGCATCCCGTGCAGCACGCCGCTCAGGACGTCGCGGCCGAGGTCGTCGGTGCCCATGAGGTGCGCCGTCGACGGGCCCGTCAACGGCTTGCCCACCGTGGTGAAGGGATCGCTCGGCGCCAGCGTCCCGGCGAAGGCGCCGACGAGCGCGACGCCCACGGTGAGCACGACGCCGGTGACGCCCGTCGGCGATCGCCGGAGCTGGTGCCAGCTCCCGCGGCGTCGAGCCACGACCGGCTCAGTGGTAGCGGATGCGCGGGTCGACGCGGGCATAGAGAAGATCTGTGAGGAGGTTGGCGACGACGACGGTCAACGAGACGAGCAGGAACACGCCCATGAGGAGCGGGTAGTCGCGTGTGCGGATGGCGCTGAGGAGGAGCTGGCCGACGCCCGGCCACGCGAACACCGTCTCGATCAGGACGGCGCCGGCGAACAAGAAGCCGAGGCGGCCGCCGATCACCGTGATCACCGGCAGCAGCGCGTTGGGCAGGGCGTGGCGGACCGTCACCCGCGACGACGCCAGCCCCTTGGCCCGGGCGAAGCGCACGTAGTCCTTCCCCAGCTCCTGGAGCAGCCCGGCGCGCGTCAGGCGGGTGATCAGCGCCAGCTCGGAGAGTGCGAGGACCATGGCCGGCAGGGCGAGGTGGTGGGCGACGTCGATGACGGCAGCGAGGCCGGTGTGGTCGGCGCGGGCGTCGGTCATCCCCGAGAGGGGGAACCACTCGAGGCGGAACGCCAGCGTCAGCAGCGCCACCTGGCCCAGCCAGAACACCGGTACCGCGTAACCGATCAACGCTCCGACGGTGACGCCCAGGTCCACCACGCCGCCCGGCCGACGGGCGACCAGGGCGCCCAGCGCGATGCCGAGGATGCTCGACGCCACCAGGGCCGTGCCCATGAGCAGGAAGGTGGCCGGGAGCCGCTGGCCGATGACGGAGAACACCGGGCGGCCGTGGACGAACGACGTGCCCAGGTCGGCGGTGAGCACGTTGCCGGCGTAGGTGGCGAACTGCGAGGGCAGCGGCCGGTCGAGCCCGAACTTGGCGCGCATGAAGCGGTAGTGCGACTCGTCGCCGCTCTCGCCCGCCAGGGCCACGATGGGGTCACCGGGAGCCAGGTGGACGAGAGCGAACGTGACGATGACGATGCCGGCGATCGTCGGAAGCGCCTGGGCCAGGCGCCTCAGCAGATAGCGGAGGCTCACGCCTTACAGTACGCCGCCTCCGCGAAGAGCCCGTTCTGGAACTTGAAGCCGGTGCAGTCGGCGCGGTAGGCGCGGCCGCCCTCCGTCTCCACGATCCAGACGTAAGGCAGGTCCTTGGCCACGATCTCCTGGATCTGCTTGTAGATGCGCCCGCGAGCGGCCTGGTCGACCTCGCCGGCGGCGTCGTCGAAGAGCCGGTCCACCTCGGGGTTCCGGTAGCCGGCGGCGTTGGTGAACGGCGTGGCGTTGATCTGCGTCGAGTGGAACATCCGCCGGACGCCGATCTGGGGCTCGGAGCCGTTGCAGTAGGAGATGACGTTGGTGTCGTAGGCGCGCTGCTTGAACACGGGGTCCGGGAACACAGCCGGCTCCAGCGGCTTCTGGGTGACCTCGATGCCGACGGCGCCCAGGTGCTGGCGGACCAGCTCGCCGTATTTGGCGAAGGTGGGGAAGTGCAGGAAGTCGATGGAGAACCGGGTGCCGTCCGGCACTCCTTCGACGCCGGTCGCCACCCGCACGCCGTCGCCCTGGCGCTCCCAGCCGGCCTCGTCGAGGAGCCGCTCCGCCCTCGCCTTGTCGAACGTCGGGAGGCCGCTGTCGGCGTCGTGAGCCCACGGGATGCCGCTCGAGATCGGTGCCTCCGCGACCTTGCCGACACCGAACAGGATCTGGTCCAGGAACTGCTGGCGGTCGAGGGCGGACGCGATGGCCGTGCGCGTCCTCACGTCCTTCAGCACGGGCCGGTCCAGGTTGAAGCTCATCGTCATGATGCAGTTCGACCCGCCCGGGTTCCACGCCGTACGGGTGACCTCGATGTCCTGCGAGGACTCGAGCCGGGCGAACTCGGGACCGCCCGGGATGGAGATCCAGTCGACCTCCCCGCGCTCGAGGGCGAGGACCTGGGCCGACTGCTCGGGGATGATGCGGGTGATGATCTCGTCGAGGTACGGGAGCCCTTCCTTGAAGTAGTCGGGGTTCCGCTCCATCTTGATCTCCGAGCCCTTGGTGTAGGACACGAACTTGAACGGCCCCGTGCCCACCGGAGCGGTGTTGGTCGGGTTGGTGTTGGGGTCGCTCCCCTCGTACTTGTGCTTCGGCAGGATCGGCGCCTCGGTGACGTCCAGCTGCTGAAGCAGCGGCGCGTACGGCTGCTTGAACCGGAACACCACCGTGCCCGGGTCGGGCGTCTCGATGGCGCCCAGGGCCGGCCCCACCGAGGCCCGGGTCCGGCCGTGCAGCTTGAGCAGCATCTCGTCGAACGTGAACTTCACGTCGGCCGACGTGAACGGCGTCCCGTCGTGCCACGTCACGCCGTCGTGGAGCTTGAAGGTGTAGACGGCGCCTTCCTCGGTGATCTCCCAGCTGTCCGCCAGCTCCGGCTGCACCTCGAGGTCGTCGTCGACGGAGACCAGGCCGTTGTAGAGGATCTCCGACGCCGGGTGGGTGGTGCCCGACGTCGTGATAGCCGGGTTGAGGTGCCCGGGGTCGGCCGAGAGGGCTACGACGAGGCTGCCGCCCCGGACCGGCTCCTCCTCGGCGGCGGTGGTCGTCGTGTCACCCCCCGCCCCCTCGTCGTCGTCGTCGGCGGCGCATCCCACCAGCACGAGCGAGAGGGCCAGGCCGACGACCATCGGCGTCCGGGCGAACCTTCCACGTGACGACATCGGAACCGTCCTTGGGTCGGTGGGCAGTCGTTCCGACCATATCGCCGATACCCGCGGTAGGCCTCCCGCCGAGGAGGTCGTCCAGCGGGCGGCGTCGTACGCGCGAACGAGGCAGCCCGGGCCGGGCTGCCTCGTCACTCGACCGGAGCTGGTCGATCAGCTCTGTCGCACCATCACCTTGTGGTGGTGGCGCAGGCCGAGGAGTACCAGGACCAGCATGACGGCTCCGGCCAGGTACGCCCCGAACGCTGCGTAGCCGGCGATCCGGCCGACGGTCGCCCATGCGAAGGCCGTGAGCAGCAGCCCCCTGAGCGTCTCGCCCTTGAACAGGGAGTTGCGCTGGCCGGAGATGGCGTCGGCCTTGCCCTGGAGGGCGGCGATCGTGGCTGCGTCGGCCCCACTGGCGGTGGCCGCCTTCACCGCGTCCTTGGCGGCCGACTCCGGCGCACCGAGCTCGGCGTACGTGGCGCCGTCGGCGATGTTCTGCAGGTGGCCGTCGATGAAGCTGGCGTACGCCTCGGCTTCGGTCCCGGTGTTGACGGTCCTGCCGGCATAGGGAAGCAGGTCGGCACGACCTTCTGCACGGAGCTCGGCAGCGGGCGGGAAGGTGATCTTCTGGGACGACAACTCGTCGTCCACGTAGTCGGCCGCGAAGTCCGCGCCCCACGCGAGGAGTGCCCCCGCGACCATGAGCGCGGCGGTGAGGACGGCGCCGACGGCGATGAGCACGCTGTCGATGGTGCGCCGCTTGAGCGCGATGACGGGCTCGGCGGCGAGCGGTTCGGGCTGCACTGGTGCCTTGCGCGAGGTGGTGAGGGTCTTCATCGGATGGCTCCTTGATCGTCATTCGTTCGTTGCCCCGAAACGTACGGAGACGGGAGGTCGTGCGCCCGAGGCGAAGGTCCTCTTCGGCGGGGGACGGACGGCACGTCGGCGGAGGACCGTCACCCGCCGGTGCGCCCGCGAGGGACTACCCCGAGATTGGTACCGACGCTGTAGCCCGCTGACGAGGGCAACGCGCTCGCGTTGGCCGCCTGAGGCGCTCCCGTCGGAGTCCTCCCGCCCACGGCGAGCAGCACGAGCCGCTCGGAAGGTACCGCTCGGAACGGCGCTCACTCCCCCGCCGAGCGCCTGACGTGGCGATCTGACCCGGCGCCGCAACCGCCTCTTTGCGCGGTCGGGCCCTGCAGCCCATGGCATCCGAACCGACAGCGCCCGACCTGGGCAGCCGCCGGAGCCGTCCGATACGGGGGCGTTATGCGCTGCCAGCGCGGCTCCGCGCGTCGACGCCCACGCTGAGCGATACCGAACGGTTGAAGCATCACACGTCGGCACCTCACGGCCCGATCGGCGTCTCCCGACAGCGTCGGCACGAGCGCCTACGGGTAAGGCCTCTGCAAGCCAGCGCAAATTCACAGGAGATCGCGACTATTTCGTAGAGTAGTTCGGATGGATGGTGGCGCCGTGGCAAAACTCGACCTCCGGCATCTGCTGGCGGCAGCGGAGGCTGCGCCCCCTGTCGACGCCATCGACGTCGTGGGCCAAGAGCTCGGTCGCATGGTCGGCGCGACCCGAGTGGGGCTGCTCATCGCGAACTTCTCAGGCGACGCAGTGGTCCGTATGTCACACGTGACCGTGTCCGACGAGTTGCGAGACGGCAGGAACGAGCGGACGGAGTCGATCCCCCTGGCCGGCAGTGTTTACGAGAAGGTCATGCTCAGCCAGGAGCTCGACGTCTGTCCGGCGGGCACCGCCTGGGACGTCCTCGTTCCTGTCACGGAGCGGGGGGACACCATCGGGATGGTCGAGCTGACGCTTTCGCACCACCCAGAGGACAGCGTCGTTGAGTTCCTCGAATCCGCAGCGCATGCGCTGGCGTACGTGCTGATCGCTTCCCGCAGGCATACCGACCTGTTCGAGTGGGCGCAGAGAGATATCCCCTTCTCCCTCGCTGCTGAGATCCAGCGACGGCTACTACCAGCCTCGTACTCCGTGGAAGCGGGCGCTTTTACCCTCGCGGGCTGGCTCGAGCCGGCGAGCGACGTCGGCGGCGACACCTTCGACTACTCCATCGGCCGCGAGTACCTGTACGCGTCGATCACTGACGCCATGGGGCATTCGACTCCCGCTGCCTTGCTCGCCACGTTGACGGTTGGCAGTTTCCGAAACAGCCGCCGCACCCTCGCGTCTCCGAGCGAGCAGGCCGCGCTCGCGAACGCAGCCCTCCTGGAGGGCAGCAGAGCCGATCAGTTCGTGACCGGGCTCCTCCTACGCATTCGGCTGGCTGACGGTCGACTGGAGATAGTGAACGCCGGCCACCCACCGCCGTTCCGACTCCGGAACGGGATTGGCATGCTCGTCGACGTCGACGCCGACCCGCCTCTGGGGATCACCCACGCCGCCTATGGCACACATCTGGTGCAGCTTGAACCGGGAGATCGGCTCCTGTTCTTGACTGACGGGTTCCTTGAACGCAATGCCGGCGCTGTCGACATCCAGAAGACGCTCGAAGTCACCGCTCCACGGCATCCGCGGGAGATCGTCCGTGAGCTGGCCGCGAACGTGCTGCACGCCACCGGGGGCAAACTCCGGGACGACGCTACGGTTCTCTGCCTCGACTGGTACGGACCGCAGGGCCGCCGACACGCAACTGCCGGCGCAAGTCGAGCACGGGCCACGGACCCCTAGCGGAGCTGCCCCAAGGGATACTGCGACCTCGGCCTTCAGTGCCCGTGCACGTGCCCGACGCGACCTTCGGCACGACCTGGGCGCCCGCACGGGGCGCCCCGGCTCCGAGGTAGCGCTCTCGGGAGCGCAGAACTGGCGTTATCTGGAGTCGTCATGGAGAAGCCGTTGCAGGACAAGGCGCAGGCCGTCGTAGACATGTCAACGACGAGCCTCCCTCAGCCGCCGACCCGGTGCTCAGCCCGGTAGCGGCGGCTCACGCCAGATCTGGTCCGTCACCGAGCTGTAGCGGATCCAGCGGTAACGCTTGTGCGCCGCCTGTGCAGTGACACCAAGAACACGAGCGATCGCAGCCCACGACTGGCCGTCCTCGACGGCGGCGTGGATAGCGACCTCGAGTTGATGGTTGAGCCGGCGAACCTCCTGGTGCAGGGCGGCGACCCGGTCCAAGGATGAGCCCTCGGTCATGTCGGTGACGACGGGGGCATCAACTGCAGTTGACGGAGCGGCCGGCGAAGGGAGCCGGGACTCAACGTTCGGCCCGTCGTTCACCCAGGTTCCGGGCCAGCTGGTCGCGGAGGAGGGCGTTCTCGGCCCGCAGACGGGCGATCTCCTCACGGGTGGCGTCGAGGCGCTGACGCACCGAATCGAGCGTCGCCCGTTGCGCCGAGGGTGCCGGGGCCACCGCCGTCCGCCCGGTGGAGCGGAGGCGGACGATCGAGGCTCGGACCTCTGGCTCGCGATACAGCCAGCGCACGAGACACGCCCGCCGCTTTCGCCACCGCCGCGAAGGTGATGGAGTCGCCTCGGCGGTCGAGACGCTCGATGGTCTTTCGGGCACGGCGCATGGTCGACCGGTGGCGAGCGGCGGCCGCCTCCACCAGGTAGCGGGTGTTGTCAGTGCCCATGGTCGGGCCTGTCGGCGTCCTCGATCGCCTCGAGGGCGGGAATGATCCGCTCCAGGCTGTCCTGGACCATCCGAAGATTGGAGGCGAGCCGGAACTGGCCGCTGGAGTCGGCAGTGGCGATGAGGGTCCGGTTGGCGCCGGCGTGGCGGCGATGAACGTCGAGGAACTCCGGTGTGGTCTGGAAGTCGGGGCAGGTGAGGCAGGCGTTGGGATGCGGGCAGTCTTGCTGGGCCGGCCGACCGCAGTAGCCGTTGGGGAGGGTGTCGCGGATGCGGGCCAAGTTGTGCTTGACCCACTCCGCACTGGCCGTCGTGGCGTCGGGGTCGTAGGCGACGCGCTTGCCGGCCGTGTCCACCCGCTGCGCCTGGTAATGGTCGAACGCCTGCCGAACGGTGGAGTCGTGCAGGGCGGCGTAGGTGCCGGTCATGCGTGGGCTGGCGTGGCCGAGCAGCTTCTGGACGACGTGTTGGGGGACGCCGGCGTTGATCAGCCTCGTCCCCACGGTGTGGCGGAAGCGATGGGCGTTGACGCGCACCGACTCGCCGGCCTCGTCGCGCAGGTCGATGGCGGCCTGCCAACGCCGCAGCTGCGCGCTGAGGCTTCCCCGGGCGTAGGGCTTGGAGCCGTCCTCGTTGTCGAGCAGCCCCGGAAACAACCACGGCGTGCCCGCCGGCCATCTCGCCCGGTCGAGGTCCTGCTGGGCCCGGATGGCGCTCGCTGCTTTGGCGCTCAACGGGATGAGCTGTTCGATCCGCACCTTGGAGTTGTTGAACCGCAGGCACGGCCAGCCGACGCTGTCGTCGAGCATGGGGTCGAAGACGAGCTCGCAGGCGTCCCCTGAGCGCAGGCCCGTCTCCATCAACACCACGACCAGGTTGCGCAACGTCGGCGTGGCCAGCACGGCCAGAGCAGACTCCGACTCGAGCTGGGTCATCACGAACTCGGGGATGAAGCGCGGCACCGCCTCGGTGCGCCGGGGCAGCTCCTCTTCGTAGATGACGGCGTCGGCGGCCAGCCCGGGCAGCCAGCCGTGGCGGCGGGAGTGGTCGATGAACACCCGCAGGGTGGTGAGCGACATGAACCGGGTGGTGATGGACCAGTCGCTGGAGGCCAGCCACGACAGGTAGTCGACCAGGACCGACCGGGTGAGGCCCGGGCCTCCGGCCACGCCTGGATGGCGTCGGTGCAGGAAGCGGGAGAAGCGCGACAGCGAGGAGGCGCCCACCACCACGGTCCCGAAGGCGCATCCGGTGGCGAGGCGGAACCGACACCAGCTCTTGGCCGCCTCCCGCAGCCAGGGCTGAACGATGGTGTCGAAGCGAGGACGGTTGTCGCCCCGCCGGGCGTCGACGCCGAGCAGGCATGGGTCCCACCAGTCGCTGGCGTAGGCGTCGTCGATCGCCGTCCCGGCGCCGGCCAGCACGACCAGCTCCGCCCGCGCCGCCCCTCCCGTCCCGGCCGGGCTCATCGAGCGGCCTGCGAGTCGGCCCACACGCCGCAGCGGGCCAACTCGGCCCGCACGTCGGCCACATCGAGGTGCACGTAGGTCTGGCTGGTGGTGGTCGACGAACGGTGGGTGAGGAGCCGGGCGACGACCTCGATGGGCACGCCTTGGCGGATCAGCTCGGTGGCGTGGGTGTGGCGCAGCATGTGGGTGTTGCCCGACAGCCAGGGTAAGGACGGCGGCGACACGCTCGGTCAGGACCTGTGATGCCAATGGTGTCGCCGCCGGTCCTCGTGTTGTCGTTCGTCGTGCTCAGGCTGTCGGCTGTTCGGTGATCTCGACAGTCGTCCGGTAGGGACGGAGGCCGTCGTGCTCGAGGCGGTCGAGCACGGTGAGCACCGTGTGCAGGACGACGGTGTTGGTGCCGGGCCCGCCCGGTAGCTCAAGGGCGATGGTGACGTGTTGGACGGCGATGTCGTCGTCGATCACTCCGATGTCACCTCCGTCACCGCGGTGCGGGCCGCCTTGTCGTCGACGATCGAAGCGTCGGCCGCGTAGGCGGCGATGAGGGCTTGGACGGCCAGGTTGTTGACCGCCCGCGGAAGCCCCCGTGACGCCTTGTGGATGCGGGCGACGGCGTCGTCGGAAAACAAAGTGTCCGAGCGCCCGGCCAGGCGCAGGTGATGGCCGAGGTACTCGCCGGTGTCAGGCCGGCTCATGGGCGGGATGGCGTAGCGGAGGTTGACGCGCTGATCCAACGCCGCGAAGGAGCCGAGGCGCAGACGCTGGCGCAGGGTGGGCTGGCCGACGAGGACGAGCGAGAACGGCGAGGCCGAGTCCATCTCGGCGTTGGTCAGAAGCCGCAGCTCCTCCAGCTGGTCGGCGGCCAGCAGATGGGCCTCGTCGACCACCAGGACGACGCGCCGTCCCCGCTCGGTGACTTCGGCGGCCAGGGCGCCGGCGGCCTGGGGGATCAGCGCCGCTTTGTGGAACCGCGGAACGCCGCCCAGGCGGGTGACGATGGTGGTGTAGAGCCCGCGGGCGCCGATGGCCGGGTTGCCGGATCAGCGCGTAACGGAACAGCGCCACCTCGGTGGCTCGATCGCTCATCGGCCCAACCTCCTCGTCTCACCGCTACGCCCGCCTGCCGAGCGCCAGCCCGGCGCACCGTGGCCGAGGATCAGGCCGCCAACCAGGGTGAGTTGGTGTTGGAGATCAGCCGGCCTGCGCTCAGCGCCGACATCCACGAGAACGCGGAGCGGGGACCGAGTCGCAACGACGCCGCCCGGGCCGCCACCCCGATCGCCTCGGCCGCGTCGGCGAGGGCGTTCCCGGCCGGCGCCACCGGGCCCAGGTTGGGATCGAGGCGGGCGGCCCAGGCGACGAAGTGGGCGGCGATGCGCGCCGCTGCCGAGCGCAGCCGGCGCAGCCAACCCCGCACCGTCGATGCCGGCCGGGCGAGGCGGCCGGCGATGCGGCGGTGGCCCGCTCCGGCGGCAGCGTCCATCAGCGCTCGGCCGATCACCGAGGCGGCGTCCACCCGGCGCAGCAGGGCCACGTCGGGCAACAACACGTGCGTCGAGCGGCACGAGCGGCACCGACCACGGCGCGGTCGGACCACCAACGGGCCTGCCTCGCCTCGCAGCGTCCGGCGCCGAGCGAACGACCAGCACGCCAGACGCCCGCCGCACCGCGGGCAGGCCACCAGCCCCGCCGCGAGGTCAGTCTCGACCCGCTCCGGGTCGTTCTCTACGATGAGCACGATGCCCTCCGGCATCACGGAGGACCCCCTCGTGCGCTCGGCCTAGAGAACAGCGGGGGGGTCCTTGCGCGAACAGGACGTCCTCACGCTGTCGTCACGCCAACGACACCGCAAGCACAGCGTCCTGCCGAGGCGTCCTGAGGCTCAGTGTCGCCAGACGGGCCCGCCGTGCTCAACCAGCGTGTCGCTCAACAGTGGGCCGTGAACTCGACGCCGGACCGGGCCCGCAGCAGCGCCACCAGCTTGTGCACGGTGGCGTAGGTCAGCGGATGGCCACGCCGGCCGCCCCACAGGTTGACGAACACGTAGTCGGAGTCACACCCGCCGTACTCGGTGTGCATGTAGTCCGAGTACAGGCGCACGAGGGGGGCCGAGATCGGGATCACAGCCGTGGTCGCCACCTTGGCCCGGGCGCCGTTGGCGTTGTCGGCACGGGGCACGATGTGCAGCTCCCGTCGCCGACTCACGAAGTCGGCGTGGCGAAGACCCAGGGCCTGGCCCACCCGCATACCCGTCTCGGCCAGGAGGGCGAACAAGAACCGGTCGCGCTGGTGCTCGCAGGCAGCCAGGATCGCCACGACCTGCTCGGCGGCCAGGCTGCGGGGCAGACGCCGGTTCACCGCCAACTTGATGGGCCTCGTGCGAAACGGCCTTGCCCTGGGTGGCGTGATGGAGGAACGGCTTGTAGGAGCCCCGGCTCACCCGGCGCCAGGCGACGAGGTCGGCGGCGAGGGCCACGCCGGCGCGAGCGTGGTGCTCGTAGAACCCGAAGACCCCTGCCAGGTGGCGGTTCACCGTCGCGGCCGTGCGCACGCCCACTCCGTTGTCGAGCACGATGACGTTGCCCGCCGGCGAGCGCAGGCTGGCCACGAAGCGGACGACCTCGTTCACACCGGCGTCGGCCCACCCGCTCCCGGCGCCGTCAAGGAACTCGAACCACAGCTTCAAGCTGGTGGCGTAGGCGCGCACGGTATTCGGTGACCGATCGAGCGAGGCGAGGAACGCGAGGTAGTCCTCGACCGGCGCCAAGGGAGCACCGTCGACGCCCACCACCGTCCATGACTCGGACCCGCTGACGGGCATCACCACACGATGAACGAGCATGCGGCTTCCCCTTCGGTCGGTTCCTCAAAGGGGAACAAGTGTTCGTACGCTAGCAGCCGCCCGCTACGTGGGTCCCGTCGGCGACACCACTCCAGAGAACACGTCTACGACGAAGGAAAGACGGCCCGTGCTCCACGTGATGGACGCAGCCCAACCGACTCCAGATAACTGGCGGTTCTGCGCTGGACGTGCGGGGAACCGCCAGCGCCGAAGGGCGAGTTCGCCCCTGTACCGAGACGCGGGCCAGCCAGGACTGTCACGATGACCGCGAGCGCTGGGCCCGAGGGCCGGTAAAGTTGGAACGTGGCCCGTGCTGCCGGCGACTTCCCGTCGGACCCCGCAGTGGTTGTCCTCAACCCCGACGATGAGGTGACACCGGAGTCCTTCACCGCGTGGCTAGACCGCCGTCAGGTCGGCGAGCCGGTTGATCCCGGGATCACTGCCGCCGAGACCCTGGCGGAGATCCGAACCGCTGGGGAGGCGTGACCCCGGTCGTCATCGATGCCTCTGCAGGCGTCGAGTTGGTGGCCGACACGATCAGGGGACGGGCGTTACGGACGCTGCTGCCCGCCGATGCTGTCCCGTGGGTTCCGGAGGTCTTCTACGTCGAGTGCGGCGCCGTGCTTCGCCGGTGGGACCTCAACGCCATCCTCACACCGACGGAGATCGCCACTGCCATCGACGAGCTGATGGCCTGGCCCCTGCGTGTGACCCAGGTTCGCGGCCTGTTCGCTGACGCCTGGCGCCGTCGGGCAAGCGTCACCTTCGCCGACGGCCTCTACGTGGCACTTGCCGAGCACCTCGCCGCCGACCTCGTCACCGACGACCACAAGCTGGCGAACACGCCCAACCTGCCGGTCAGAGTGCTGCGTCTGCCTCCCGGAAGCTGATTTCAACTCGCGGCGCGGCCCGATCGCGGGCCTCCGAGGCCCAGGGTCGCCCGCGGAGTCGGGTCGCCCGGACCGCCGGCGCATCCCGCGTACCGAAGAGCCCACTGCGGTGACGCGATGGAGACAACCGCACCAAGGAGGTTCCCATGTCCGCCACCGCCGTCGCCATCCCGGTCCCGCCGCTGTTCGACGAGGCCCGCCTCGCCATCGCCGGCTTCTTGTCCCGCTACTCCGGTCCCACCCGCAGCGCCTACACCACCGACCTGCGTCAGTACTTCTCCTGGTGCGCCGCCCAGGACCTCGACGTCTTCGCCGCCCGCCGTGGCCACCTCGAGCTGTGGGCCCGCTCGATGGAGGAACGCGGCCTGGCCAGGGCCACCGTCGGTCGGCGCCTGTCCACCGTCACCGGGTTCTACCGCTTCGCCGTGGTCGACGGCCTGATCCCCCACTCGCCCGCCGAGTTCCTCCGTCGGCCGAAGATCAGCACCGAGTCGGCCACCCTCGGGCTCGACCGCATGGAGCTGGGGGCGTTCATCGCCTGCGGGGCGGCGGGCAGCCCCACCGACCACGCCCTGGCCTGCCTGCTCGGCCTGCTGGGCCTGCGGGTCGCCGAGGCCTGCTCGATCGACGTCGATGACCTCGGCATGGAGCGCGGCCACCGCATCGTCACCGTGCTCGGCAAGGGCGCCAAGCTCGCTGTCATCCCGCTGCCGCCGCGAATCGCCCGGGCCCTCGACCTGGCCGCCGGCGAGCGCCGGTCCGGGCCGCTGCTTCTGGCCCGCTCGGGGCGGCGGCTCAACCGCCACGCGGCGACAGGAATCGTGCGGCGGCTGGCCAAGGCGGCGGGGATCACCAAGCACATCTCCCCCCACTCCTTGAGGCACAGTTTCATCACAGCTTGCCTCGACGCTGGCGTGCCGCTGCGGGACGTGCAGATTGCCGCCCGTCACGCAGATCCCCGGACGACCACCCGGTATGACCGGGCCCGGCACAATCTCGACCGGCACGCGAGCTACGTCGTGACCGCCTTCATCGCCGGCGCCTCGTAGCCACACGATGAGGTAACGCTCGCGACGGGGCGATTTCGGATGGTCGGTCTGCAGCTTCTAAGGGCCAGCGTTCGCACCACGAGGCGAGCGTTACCGGACGGTTACCGAGACTTGAGGGCGATGCGGGCCGCTTCGACGGCGGCGTCGCTGGCCCGCCGGGTGTAGCGCTGCCCTCGTCTGCGCAGTAGATGACGAGCCGCCATACGACGTAGTCATCCGGCTGAGACGCGACAGCCTCGTAGGTGGGGTCAGCGAGGGCGCGACCGTTGAGCGTGATGACCATGTCGCGGATCGCTGAAAATGTAGGTCCGCGATCACCGAAAGTGTCGGTGGTCCCGAGGCCCGGAGCGGGTCGTTGGTGATGGTAGGCAGATCACTCCTCGGGCGCCATCACCTCCTCCAGTAGATCCCGGACGGCGACCG